>CAZIQW010000105.1:0-1305 GCA_964541585.1 uncultured Dehalococcoidales bacterium
GCAAAATTCCAGTTGAAAAACAAGGGAATGCGCAAAAAGCAGAACACACGCCTTCTTTATCCCGCCTTTTTGACATTGTAACCACCGTTGAATCCACCTTGGCAAAAGCGCTGAAGACTTCAGCACACAGTATGGGACTGAATAATACGGAGGATTTTATTGACAATCTCAAGCAATGCAGTCCCATAGCTTTTAGCTACTATCGTTACAACATCGCCAAGCAGTTGGGTAATGTGTTGGGCCAATGGAATAGTAATATCAGGGCTGTCTATACTTACGATGATATCAACGCTAATTCCTGGGAAGACTGTTTAGAAAACAAAGCGAATTTTTCACTCATCCACATGATTATCTGGGCAGAGCAAAAAACTAAAGCGATGAACGCCCTGATAGAAGCCATTGACCGTGCTATGGTCCAGCATTGTAGACAATTACTGGCTCTCAGCCGAATGGAACATGTGCTCGATGTTCAAATAATTGATGATGAAGATGTGAAAAACCACACAGGGTATGCGATTTTGCTGAAATCTATTTATCAGCCTCCAATTCAGGTATGGCATAGTAATGCCGAAATCTAAGACCAACATCCTGATATTTTGGACAGATTCCTGTCGCTTCATATCAAATTTGAAATGCATGAGTTGGAAAAAATTAATAATCAGCGCGTGAGGTATATATATGGAACCAGTCGAAAACGAAAACAATAAAAACTTGCTTTCGATTTTACGTGATATCCAGAATAAATACGGATATTTGCCAGAAGAACAATTGAGAGAGGTCGCCGTAAATCTCTGCATGTCCCTCATCGATGTATATGGCGTCGCGACATTTTACAAATCCTTCAGTCTGAAACCCAGAGGTCGCCATCAGGTAAAAGTATGCCGTGGTACTGCATGCCACGTAAGAGGTGCCAGTAGAATTGTTAAGGAGACAGAACAAAAACTGGGTATCAGCCCCGGAGAGACGAGCGAAAACGGAGAATATTCTCTCGAAACAGTAATGTGTCTCGGGTGTTGTGCTATTGGTCCGGTCGTTGTAAAAGACGGCAAATATTACGGGCAGGTGAAACCAGTAGAGTTAGAGTCAATTCTAAAAACAACGAGGAAATAAGATTATGCTCGCTGATGTAAAGAACAGAATAAATAACCCTGACGCGTTAGAGAATGTTAGAGCAATAATATTACAAGCCCGATCACAAACTACACCATGCATAGTAATACCGTCGGGAACGTGCTGCCAGGCCCGTGGTTCCGTGGAAATTGTAGAATCGTTCCAAAAAGCTATTGAGCAACATTCTCTCAAAGA
>CAZIQW010000105.1:1315-7776 GCA_964541585.1 uncultured Dehalococcoidales bacterium
AGGAATTATAATCGACAGGTTGCTATTTGTAGACTCGAATACAGGTGAAAAATTCACGTATTTAAAAGAAATCCCCTTTTTCCGCAAGCAGCATCGACTTTTACTGGACGATAATCTAAAAATCGACCCCACGAATATTGATGATTATTTTGCAATCGACGGCTATAAAGCCCTATCAAAAGCATTAAGAGAGAAAACTCCAGATGAAATAATTACCGAAGTGAAGCATTCCGGTTTACGAGGAAGAGGGGGTGCCGGTTTTTCAACAGGTGGTAAGTGGGAGCTGTGCAGAAAGGCAAAGGGAACCATAAAATATATTATCTGTAATGCTGATGAGGGAGACCCTGGAGCATATATGGACCGTAGTCTTCTTGAGGGGAATCCCCATAGCGTTATTGAAGGGATGATGATCGGCGGTTATGCAATAGGAGCAAGCGAGGGCACAATCTACGTACGAGACGAGTACCCTTTAGCTGTCAGCCACTGTAAATTGGCAATAGAACAGGCAAAAGACTATGGATTACTCGGTAACGACATCCTGGGTTCCGGCTTCAACTTCGATATTTCTATATCGATGGGAGCAGGTGCATTTGTCTGTGGAGAGGAAACCGCCCTCATTGCTTCAATCGAGGGAAAAAGAGGGACGCCGAAACAGAGGCCTCCCTTCCCTGCTCAGAGAGGGTTATGGGATAAACCGACTAATATAAACAATGTAGAGACCTGGGCTAATGTACCCCTGATAGTAAAAAACGGAGCAAGCTGGTACTCAAATATTGGCACTGAAAAAAGTAAAGGAACCAAAATCTTTTCTCTGGTAGGTAAGATAAATAATACCGGTCTCGTTGAGGTTCCATTAGGAATAACACTTCGTGAAATTATCTACGATATAGGAGGAGGAATTCCGAACGGTAAAAGATTCAAGGCCGTTCAAACAGGTGGACCTTCCGGCGGATGTATACCGGCTTCCCTTCTCGATTTACCAATCGATTATGAAGGTTTGAAGAAAGCAGGTTCAATCATGGGTTCGGGCGGGATGATAGTGATGGATGAAAACACCTGCATGGTTGATATTGCACGGTATTATACCGGTTTTCTCAATGATGAGTCGTGTGGTAAATGTCTGTCCTGTCGCAAGGGCACGCAAAAAATGCTGGAGGTCTTAACCGATATCTCGGAGGGCAAAGGAAAAGAAGGAGATATCGCACTTCTGGAAGAATTAGCGTTAACTGTAAAAGATACGTCTCTTTGCGGCCTCGGTCAAACTGCCGGTAATCCAGTGTTGGGAACTATTCGTTACTTCAGGGAAGAATATGATGAACACATAAGAAAACATCATTGCAGGGCGGGTGCATGTAAAGCACTGGTCAAATCTCCATGCCAGAATGCCTGTCCTGCAGGAATCGATGTTCCCCGTTATATCCGGCTAATCCACGCAGGTAAACCAGATGAGGCAGTGGCAGTGATTCGAGAAAAAGTACCATTCCCTGCTTCGCTTGGTTATGTGTGTCTTCATTTCTGCGAGATGAAATGTCGCCGCGGTGAAATAGATGAACCGCTCGCAATAAAAATGCTTAAACGTTTTGCTGCCGACCATGATACAGGTTCATGGAAAGAAAACTCCAGGAATTTACCTTCAACCGGGAAAAAAGTGGCGGTAATAGGTTCGGGACCGGCAGGATTAACTGCTGCATATTATTTAGCGAGGCTGGGACATAAAGTTACAGTATTTGAAGCTGCTCCTGTAGCGGGCGGGATGATGAGATTGGGAATACCTGAATTTCGATTACCCAGAGAAGTACTGGAAGGGGAAATTGAGGAGATTAAGGCAACAGGAGTGGAGATTAAGCTTAATTCCAGAATCGAATCGCTGGATTACCTTTTCAAACAAAACTACAACGCTATTTTTGCAGGTATTGGTGCCTATCGGAGTAGAGATATGGGCATTGATGGTGAAGATTCCCCCTCAGTATTTAATGGCATCGATTTTCTAAGAGACGTCAATCTGGGAATTAAAAATAGTATTGGCGATAAAGTACTGGTTGTAGGAGGTGGAAATGCAGCAATAGATGCTTCACGTACGGCATTACGCCTTGGCGCCAGAGAAGTCTCCATCGCCTACCGTCGTACGTATGGTGCGATGCCGGCTAGTGTTGAAGAAGTAAGAGAGGCAATTGAAGAGGGAGTAAAAATAGATTTTCTGGTAACACCAATCAGAATAACCAGTTTGAACAACAAATTGCAGGTGGAATTTACGCGGATGGAATTAGGCTCTACAGATGAAAGCGGAAGGCGGCAACCTGTGCCAATTAAAGACAGCGAATTCTTCGGCGAGTACGATACGATAATAAAAAATATCGGGGATCGGCCTGGGGTTCCGGCCGGCTATGGCTTATCGGTGGGAAAAGGCGGAGAAATTTTAGTGGATGATAACACTCTGGCCACCTCAATAAAAGGTGTTTATGCTGGAGGTGATGTTGTCACCGGACCTGCGTCAGTTATAGAAGCAATTGCTGCAGGACGGCAAGCCGCTATATCTATTGACAGGTATCTGGGTGGAAATGGAAATATAAGTGAACAGCTTACTCTTCTGGAACAGGCGACACCTTATAGTATCGAGGAGGGTGAAAAACGTCGTCTACCATTGAATATGTTACCCCTCGAAAACAGGCGAGGGTTTGCCCTGGTAGAGCTTGGTTTTGATAAAAATGATGCAATTGAAGAATCAGGACGTTGTCTGAGATGTGATTTGGAAGAATACTAACCATCAGGAGTCATGAGAGAGGAAGACAAATGCTTAAACTAAGAATAAACGGTCTGGATGTTCAAGCTGAAGAATGGTGGAGTTTACTGGACACAGCCAGATTCTACGGTATCGATATACCTACTCTTTGCTACAAGGATGGTCTTTCGCCGTGGGGAGGGTGCCGTCTCTGTGTAGTCGAGATAGGTGAAGGCGAAAATGCCAGACTTGTAAGCTCATGTACTTACCCGGCTACTGAAGGTCTCATTATCAGGACTCATTCAAGACGGGTAATCGCAGCGAGAAAAGTCCTGGTTGAGCTATTATTAGTGAGCTGTCCGAGTTCCAAAACTATTCAAGATCTTGCTGCAAAGCTTGGCGTCCAGAAGGTTAGATTTCAAGTAGACCACGAAGACTGCATTTATTGCGGTTTGTGTGTAAGGATTTGTTCTGAGCAAATGGATGGCAAAGCGATAGGTTTTGTAAATAGAGGTGGAAAGGTAAAAATAACAACACCGTTTGATAGTATGTCGGATGTATGCCGTCATTGCGGGGCCTGTATGTATGTTTGTCCTGCATGTCAACTAAGATGTCAGGGGCCGGAGCCTCCGGGCATTGTCTGCGGGAGTTGTCTCAGGCCAGAGCCTACATGTCTTGAATATTATCCTGACTTCATGTGTTATATGGGAGCCGAGGGTGAATGCGGAACATGCATCAGGGAAGTAAAAAAAAGTAGCTAAACGGAATAAAAATATTCCATTAATAAATACGATAAGTATTAGAAGGAGAAATGAAAATGGTTCTTTCAAGGATAAATGCTTCAGCAGCTACACTTACTAAAAATAGGACAGAGGGTTCTATAAGCCCTATCAGCGGAATGTGCGTTACATGCGTCGATGGTTGTATTGGAATGTGTGAAATAGGCAAGTCAGCTTACAGGGGAGCCGAAGCCATTTATCCTCAACCTTTCGGCTTAATCACAACTGCATCAGAAAAAAATTACCCGGTGGACCTGTCTCATTTCTCGATTCTGGGAACCGTAATAGGAGCCAAAGGTATCGAAGCCAGCTCAGAAAAAGCCATATTTGCTAATGTCAATCTGGAAAATACATTTGGGATGAATAGCAAAATCAAATTGAAACTTCCTATTATTATCGGAGCAATGGGCTCAACGGCCATAGCTAAAAACAACTGGGAAGGTCTGGCCGTAGGTGCCGCCATAACGGGTATTCCACTCACTATCGGTGAAAATGTATGCGGTATGGACCCTGAGGCAAAAATAAACAACGGAAAGGTAGTTCATTCGCCTGAGCTTGCACGAAGAATACAATTATACAGGGACTGGCAACAAGATGGATACGGAGCCGTTATTGTTCAGGCAAACATCGAAGATACCATGCTTGGAGTCCAGGAATATGCGATCACAGAACTGGGAGTTGAAAATGTTGAACTGAAGTGGGGTCAAGGAGCCAAGGACATCGGTGGTGAGGTCAAAATTGAGGATCTGGAAAAGGCCCGCCTGCTTAAGCAAAGAGGATATATTTTACTTCCAGACCCGTATTCTGAGACGGTGGTTGAAGCATTCAAGCAGGGGAGATTCAGAGAATTCGAAAGGCATTCCAGGGTAGGAATGGTTAACGAGGAATCATTTCTTAAAAGAATAGAAGAGCTTCGCAAGGCTGGTGCCAAACGCATATCGCTCAAGACCGGAGCTTACAGACCAGCAGATTTAGCCAGGGCATTAAAATTTTCATCGGAAGCTAAAATAGATCTCCTCACTGTAGACGGCGCAGGCGGTGGGACAGGAATGAGCCCCTGGCGGATGATGAATGAATGGGGTATCCCCGGCGTACCTCTATGGTCATTATTGCACAACTTTGCAGATAAACTTGCCAGGAAAGGTAAATATATACCGGCTATTGCTATCGCTGGAGGTTATGTATTTGAAGATCAGTTATTTAAAGGATTGGCGCTTGGTGCCCCTTACGTGAAATTTATTACTATGGCCAGGGCTCCTCTGGCTGCTGCCATGGTAGGAAAAACCATCGGTAAACGGATGAAGGAACATCAGGTGCCGGTATACATTGAAAGGTTTGGGACAACCCCAGAAGAAGTGTTCATAACCGCATCGGAATTGAAACAGAAATACGGTACCGACTTTGAAAGAATACCCACAGGCGCTATAGGCCTTTACACTTACCTGCAAAGGGTAGCTCAGGGTTTGCGCCAGATAATGGCCGGATCACGTAAATTCTCACTTGAACATATCTCCAGAGATGATATTACGGCTTTAACAGAGGAAGCGGCAAAAGTCAGCGGTATATGTTATGTGGCTGACGTCGATAAAGAAAATGTGGATACAATACTCGGTTGTTAATATATTAAAGATAGTCTTTACATATTGGATTATCAATAGTGGATTCCGGTTTCTACTATAAGAAATTTAAAAAGAGGGTGCAATTCGCTGGAGGCTGAAATGGGGTTTGAAACACAAACTATTGAGCGAAAAACCGTGGCAATTCTTAATACCATGGAAAATTCTCAGGAGGCGGTTTTCTCTACAACTGTTGCCCGACGTTTGCAGGAACGGGGAATAGAGCTAAGTGACCGGGCTGTAAGATATTATTTAAGGCAAATGGATGAAAAAGGGTTCACCCGGCTCATCGGTAAAAGAGATGGAAGAATAATTACTGAACTGGATCAAGCCGAGTTAAAAAAAACAACTGCTCTCAATAAAATAAGTCTTGCTTTCTCGAGAATAGAAACGCTTGCCTTCCACACCGACATTGATCTGGACAAACGTACAGGATTCATACCCGCCAATATTTCCCTTTTTCGCAAAGAAGATTTCAATAAAGTACTAAAAGCGATAAAGCCTGTCTTCCGAGCGGGTTTTAGCGTCAGTGAACTGGTCGGGATTGCCAATGAAGGAGAAGCACTCGGTGACATGATAGTTCCTGAAGGGAAAACAGCCATCGCGACGATCTGTAGCGTGGTAGTTCACGGCGCACTACTTAAATACGGCGTGCCCATCAATGCTCAATTCGGTGGCATATTACAAATACAAAACAGCGTACCGATTCGTTTTGTAGAACTGATTCACTATAATCGTAGTTCTCTCGACCCTTCCGAGATATTCATCAGGGCTAATATGACATCCGTTACAATGGCGGCAAAAAGGGGAAGTGGTAAAATATTAGCCAACTACAGAGAGATACCGGCCATTAGCAGACAACTGGTTGAGGAAGTAATGACTAAATTAAAAGATGCCAGGCTGGGAGGAGTATTCATGATGGGAAATGTGAGCGAGCCTGTTTGTGAAATACCTGTCGGCCTTAACCGTATTGGCATGGTTCTTCTAGGAGGACTGAACCCGATGGCAGCGACCACCGAGGCCGGAATAATGAGTGAAAGTTATGCTATGCACTGCCTCATCAATTACACAAGTCTTGTAAAAATCACGGATATCTGACCGTCAGGGAAAAATATACCGTAGAAAACTCTGAGTAATCATTGCCAGCGCCGACCTATTGACATATAATTGACGTATTGCGGGAAGGAAGATGGCATGGCATATCAAAAAATACTTATTCCTTTAGATGGCTCAGAAGTAGCTGAAAAGGCGCTCCCTTATGCTAAAACCATAGCAAAACTCAAAAGTAGTGAACTGACACTTTACGCCGTGAGCCTGAGCATATTCGTTGAAAGGCGCGACCGTCTT
>CAZIQW010000106.1:0-7713 GCA_964541585.1 uncultured Dehalococcoidales bacterium
CTGCAAGAAGCTACACCCGGGTATACCCGGCACGCCTCAGTAGCACCCGGTACTATTTTACTATCGCCAAAACGCCTTATTGGTGGTACAATTCCTCCCGTGCTATAATATAAGGTTGAATATATCCTGTATGATATGTTCAACAGCGCAGTTTTTAAGCCCTGTAATTCAGGCGAATAACCGAACCGGGAGGTCTCAGGTGATAAAGATTAACGGTCGGGAATATTACCAGACCAATGAAGCCTGCATCATGGCCGGAATAACCAAGAATACTTTCCTGCGCTGGGTTTCCAGGGGCATTCTCTGCGATGTATCCCAACGGGACCGGCGGGGCTGGCGGCTTTTCACCGCAGAGGATATTGAGAGATTAAAAGCCGAAGCCAACAAAGTCCAGATTGAAACGACAGAGAGTAATTGATGGCCGCAATTGAGAAAGAGATCAAAACAATGTTGAACCAGGATAGCGTCAACCACGCTTCGATGAAGAAGGTGGGCGAAATACTCGTCGAGCAGAACCTGATTACCCGGCAGGACCTGCTGGCGGCCCTGGCGCACCAGCAAAAAGAAGGGGGCCGGCTGGGAGATATCCTGGTCGACCGGAATCTTATCACCCGGGAAAACCTGCTGGCGGTATTGAGCAGCCAGTTCAACGTTCCGATTACCGACCTGCAAAAAGTCCATATCCAGCCGCAGGCGCTCGCCTTAATCCCCGGAGAATTTGCCCGGAAATCGGTCATTATTCCCCTGGAAATAATTGAGGATACGCTGGTGGTAGCCATGGCGTTTCCGGATGACGTGCGGACCATCCGGGACATCGCCACCCGGACCGGCAAACGGGTACAGATAGCCATCGCGAGCAAGGTAGATATCAACAATGCCATTGATATCAACTACCGTTCCAGCCAGGAGATACAGAGCAGCCTGGAGAAGCTGGGGGGCACAGCCGAAACCCGGGAAAGCTCCAGCATCCAGCTGACGGCGGAAACCCCGATTGCCCAGAGCCTGTATCTCATTCTACAACAGGCGGTCAGGGACCGGGCCTCCGACGTGCATATAGAACCGCAGGACGACCGGGTGCGGGTCCGTTTCCGCATCGACGGTCTTCTGCATGATATGTACGCGCTGCCGCTGACGTCTCACAGCGCCCTGATAAGCCGCATCAAGATTCTTTCCGAAATGAATATCGCGGAGCAGAGGCGCTCCCAGGACGGGCAGTTTTCCCTTCAGGTCGGCAACAAGGAAATCGATATCCGGTCGGCGACCATGGCCACCGCCAACGGAGAGAGGGTCGCCATGCGCATCCTGGACAAGACGCTGGTCCCCCTGGAACTGGGGGACATCGGGTTCCGGCCCGAGCAGATGGAAAAATATCTCAAGGTCTTGAAGAGCCCTTACGGGGTCATCCTGGTCGGCGGCCCCACCGGCTCCGGCAAGACCACCACGCTTTACGCGTCGCTGACCCAGTTCGACCGGGATGCCCAGAATATAATTACCATCGAGGACCCCATAGAATACCGGTTCCAGAATATCAACCAGACTCAAATCAACCCCAAGGCCGGCATCACCTTTGCCAGCGGCCTGCGCACCATCCTGAGGCACGACCCGGACGTGGTGCTGGTGGGTGAGATAAGGGATAAAGACACCGCTTCCATCGCCACCCAGGCCGCGCTGACCGGCCGCCTGGTGCTGGCGACCATTCACGCCAATGATGCCATCAGCATCCTTTTCCGGCTGGTAGACCTGGGAATCGAGCCGTACCTCTTATCGCCCACCCTGGTGGCGGCGGTGTCGCAGAGAATGGTCCGGCGCATCTGTCCCTACTGCAAAACCAGAGAGGCGGTCCCGGCGGCGGAAGAAGCCGCTTATGAGAAAGAACTCGGGGTGAAGCCCGGTGAAATGTATAAAGGCAAAGGCTGCAATATGTGCGCCAATACCGGCTACCGGGGCCGGGTGGCCCTGGTTGAGCTGCTGGTGATGAGTGAAAACCTGCGCCGGATGGTGCTGTCCGGGGCCAACTCGGACGAGTTCAAGACCGAGGCCATCAAAGAAGGCATGATAACCATGCAGCATGACGGCATGCTAAAGGCAAAGCAGGGCATCACCACCGTTAACGAGGTACTAAGGATAACCAATACGGGGATATAAGAATGTTAGTTCAAAGTTCAAATCTCAAAATTAAAAAATGCAACTCAAAAATAAAATCCGAGTTTAGAGCACGCTGCTACAATTATTCAATCATGATAATCAAAGCTTTAAGAGCGTTACCAGACGAGCCGATTTACCGGGTGTTGTCCAATCAGCTATTACGTTCCGCCACTTCCATTGGAGCTAATATTGTGGAAGCCAAGTCGGCCAGTTCCAAAAGGGACTACATTAAATATTATGAAATAGCGCTTAAATCAGCCAATGAATCCAAATACTGGCTGGGACTATTCAGGGACGGTCTGGATATGAATAAAGCTGAGATAAATGCGCTATTAAAAGAAAATACTGAAATAGCGAATATCCTGGCTTCCAGTGTGCTCACCATGAAAGGCAAGAAACAGGTTTGAATTTTGATTTGTGGTTTTGACTTTTAAGTTTTGATTTTTGAACTAATGAGGGCAAACCGATGATGTACCGTTATACGGCTTATACCGAGGATAGAAGAATAGTCCGGGGCACGATAGAAAGCGACAATCCGGAAGCCGCGGAATCCAGCCTTTACAAGGCCGGGTTCAAGCGCATCATGGAACTGGAGGAGACCCGGGCGCCCGTAAACTGGAGGAAACTGTTTTCTCACACCTCCAAAGTCAGCCAGCAAGCCCTGATGGACTTCACCAACGAGCTGTCCATCCTGATAGAATCGGGGCTGACACTGCTGATGGCCCTGAGGCAGCTGGAAAAACAGTCGACCAGCGGCGCCCTGCGGAGCATCGTGTCCAAACTGGCCACCGATCTACAGGGGGGCACGCCCTTTCACCAGGCCCTGGGCATGCACCCGCAGGTCTTCTCACCCACCTACTGCTCCATCATGGCCGCCAATGAAAAAGCCGGCACACTGGATGCCGGGCTGAAGCAAATATCCCGGCAGCTGAAACAGCAGATAGCCACCAGGGCGCAGATTCAGCGGGCCATTACCCAGCCGGCCATCATCGTCGGTCTGGCAATCGCCGTGGTAATCCTGCTGACAGTGGTGGTACTGCCCCCCCTGGCGGAGACTTTCCGGCAGTTCGGGGCCGAGCTGCCCTGGACCACCAAATTTTTAATCGGGCTCTCGGACTTCGTGGGGAGCTATCTGATAGCGATTCTAATCGCCATCGCCGTGATTGTACTGATTACGTTCATTTTCCTGAAGCAGCCCACCACCAAGCCGATGATTGACCGGCAGCTGCTGCGGGTCCCGTTAATCGGCCAGGTAATCATCTGGCACAACACCGCCCAGTTCAGCCGTACGCTGAGCAACCTGCTGGGGGCCGGGCTCCTGCTGCCGGACAGCATCAATATCCTGCTGCGCGGCGTCGGGAACACCCATTTCCAGGCAGCCCTGACCGATATGAGAAAGCGGGTGGTACAGGGACAATCTCTATCGGCAACGATGGGCCAGAACAAGCTGTTTCCGCCGCTGCTGGTGGAGATGGTAGGGGTAGGCGAGTCCTCCGGCAACCTGGAATATGCCCTGGGAACGGTGGCGGACTACTTCGAAATCAAGGTGGAAAACAGAATCACCAGGCTGACTTCGCTGCTGGAGCCGGCTTTAACCCTCGGGGTGGGGCTGGTGGTCGGCTTTATTACCGTATCCATGATTTCTACCATATACGGCCTGATGGGCAGTTTTTAAATTAAAGGGAGCCGGAAGAGATGTTGAAAATAATAATGGCAATCGTGATAGTGGCCGCACTGGCGGTAGGGGCCGTGTTCATCAACGACTATTTTGACAAGGCCGACAGAGCGGAGGCCCTGGCGCAGCAGATACAGACCGACAGCAATAACCTGTCCACCCTGTCCGTGCGGACCCGGGAGATGAACGATGAAATCCAGGAGACAACCGAAAAGACCAACCAGGTCCTCGACGACCTGGCGGATGCCAGCCGGGCGGTGCCGGAAGCAATCAATCCCAACATCATCATCAACGGCCTGCTGGTCCTGGGCCAGTCGCACGAGGTAACCGTGATTCCCCTGAGCGCCCAGCCGTGGTCCGGGGTGAAAATCGGGAATAACGAATACCAGGTATTCCGCATGTCGCTGGAGATTTACGGCGAATATGAAGATACCGTCCAGTTTATCAAAGAGCTGAATGATTTATACGAGACACTGGCGGTGGAGAGTTTATCCCTGGAAAAATCTCTCGAAACACCGGAACCCGACCCGGAGACCGGGGAAGAACAGGACCCGTTCACCGTAATCACCGCCAATCTCCGACTGGCCGTATACGCCAGGTAAAACCGGGAGGGGGAGACGAAAATGGAAATCAGGAGAGAAGAAGATGTCCGACAATAAGATAGCAGACCTGTTTTACAGCAGTTATACAGCCCTGGATATAACCGGGACGGATATCCGGGCGGTCATGGTCAAGGGAGGCCGCGCCCGAATCTGGGGGTCGGCAGAGCTGCCGGAGGGACTGGTGAGAACGGGGACCATTCTGGAACCCCGGACCGTCAGCGTCATCATCAGCGACCTGTTCCGGGAGCTGAAGCTGCCCCGGAAGCGGGTAATCTGCACCGTTACCGGACTGCCCTTCATCTACCGGACCATCACCCTGCCGACAGCAGGGCGCAAGACGCCGGTGGAGGCCATCGAACGGGAAGCCCGGAGGGAGATGTCTTTATCCGAAGAGGACATGTACCTCTCCTGGCAGACAGCGGAGACCCACCCGGAGAGCCAGGAAACGGACTATTTCGTTCTGGGCGTACCCCGGGCCTCCTTCAACCCGTTAGTGGAAACCCTGAACCTGGCCGGGATTAAACCCACGGCCGTCGATATTAAACCGCTGGCCCTGGCCCGGGCGGCCGGGGTCGGAGACGCCATCATAGTCTCCCTGGAAAAGGACTATTTTGATATCGTCCTGGCAGCCCAGGGCCGGATGCGGGTCCTGCACAGCGTCACGCCCCGGGCCAGGTCGCAGGATATCACCGGCATCATCCATGAGGTTGTGGACGGCCTCAACAAGGCGGTCAAATCCTTCGGCCGCGACTTCCCGCAGAATACACTGGAGGACGAGACCCCCATCCTGCTGACCGGAGCACTGGCTGCCGACGAGCAGATGGTGGAGCTGGTCCGGAACACCACCGGACGTCCGGCGAGCTTTCTGCCGCCGCCGCTGGAAGCCCCCCCGGAGATGCCGCCGGGACTGTACACGGCCGCACTCGGGCTGGCCCTGAAAAAGGAGCGCGGGAAAAACGGGGCCGCCGGCTATTCCGATATCGATATCAACCTGCTGCTGGGCATGAAGAAACCGCGCGCGCTCAAGCTCCGCAAACCTTACGCGGTGGCCGCGGTAATCTGCGTGCTGCTGGCTTTACTGGTCTACCAGACCTACGACATGAAGGCCGGAGCGAACGCCGAGCTGGCGGAGCTGCAGAAAGAGTCAACCCGGATAGCGAGTCAAATCAAAGACGCGCAGAAAGCCAGCAAGGAGGCCCTGGCGGCGAAAGAGGCCGCGTCCCAAAAACTGGAGAGCGCTGCCGCCGAACTGGAAGCCCTGCGCGGTGAATACAAGACCATCCTGGAGCGCAAGTTCGATTACAGCGCCCGGATTGTCTCCATCGCCAATGCCTATCCCGTCGATGCCGGCTTTGATTCACTGAACATGGACCCGGCACGCATCCAGGTGACCGGGACCGCGGAAAGCCCCTTTGCCATCCTCACCGCATCCGGCAATCTGGAGTACCACCGCTTCTTCTCTTCCGCCCGGATAGTGCAGATAGGCAACGGCCAGGAAGAGGGGTACACCTACTCGCTGGCCATCGATAATAACGCGGGGGAGTGAAGGGGGAGTTTTCAGCGGCCAGTGTTCGGTTTTCAGTAATTTAACTGTTCTGGTGAGGTGACCCGGTGTTTGTTCACCGGGTTTTTTCTTGCTGTCTTTGCGAGAATCTTCTCTCCTTTCGCGGCAATCTAAAATCCTGGATAATTCAGGATGATAATTATTATAAACCTGACATGGCTTTTCCAGCGGCTTTAGATTGCTTCGGGTGAGCACCCTGAAGGGTCTCCCGCTATCATAGCCGCTACCGCGGGTAAGGTATGAGCTCGCAATGACGGAGAGGGATTGTCATTCTGAGCGCTATTTACCTGTCATGCTGGAGGCCTCGACAGGCGAGGCCGAAGAATCTCAGGGTGGGGTTGGGGATTTAGAAATCCCCCTTAATCCCCCTTATAAATAAGGGGGAAACCGGAGAGGGAGCCCCTTTCCACCCAAGGACTGCCTGGCTCCACTCGCAACCACTCATCAGGGGAGGAAAAACCCTAAACCCTAAACCCTAAACCCTAAATTCTAAACTCTAAACTCTAAATCCTGAACTTGAAGCGATAAGATTTAAGCTTTGAGCTGCTATTCAAAGTCTCCGCGAAGGCAAAAAAGTACCGGAGGCTCATGGAGCCTCCGGTAGAGTTGTATGTATAACTGAATATTATGCTTCTTCTATTTATGTAAAATATTAGTCCCCGCCAGTGCGGATATTAGTTTTATTCTTCAACAGGTATATTCTGGGTAACAGCACCATCAACAAAGAAAGTATAGGTTACATCTTTTGCCGCACTATTCAGATAATATTTATCCGCATCTCCTTCGTCTACTCCATCAACAGTGGTTAAGCCAATCATATAATTGCTGAGGTAAAGAGTGTCATCATCAGCATCATCTTTTGCTTCTGCTGTAATTGTACTCATATCATCGGTTTCCTCTCCAGCCACCCCAATAAGAGCACCCGCGGAATCCCTTAATTTACCGTCGTTACTTTCTGCGAGCATAGCGATAACTGCTGTCTACACATTGTGCAACTCAGTTGCCAGTGCTTCATCCTGGCCCTTGCCGATAAAGCGGCCGACGTTGGGGACGATGACGGCAGCCAGGACGCCCAGGATGGCGACGACCACCAGGAGCTCAATCAGGGTAAAACCCTTCTGCCCCTTTTGGAAATTTTTCCAGAATCTCTTCAGCATTTTATTCTCCTTATTTTTTTATTTTTTTCTTTTTTCCTGTTCCGGTTATCCTGTTTCTTGTTTTTTATTTGTGATTTTTTGTTTCTTGTACCTTGTATCTTATTTCTTGTATCTTGTCTCCTGTTTTTCCCTCCCCTTACCAAAGTACCACCATTACGGGCATTTGTCAGTTCCTAATATCGGCAATTTTTGTAAACCGGATGTTGAATTTTTGTCAACAAATTCGTGACAGAGGCAGCCGGGGGATTGACGCTGTGCATCAGGCTCGGAGATTGCTTCGGAAGGAAAGAAGATCCTCGCAACGACGGTCTACGGGCCCAAACGGAACCTCACGACGACGGTAAGGGGAGAGGAGAGTGGAAAGCCTGTCTCGATTATTAAAGTACCGGTACTTTCGTACCTTTTCCCTTCACATTATATTAGTCGCTTGACCAGGGCAAAATCCCTCACCAGAAAAGCGATTATCTGCGATTCTGTTTCCGCCGGGCTTTTTTCGAATACAGCAACCTCCCTTATCCTGAAAGAGGAACGGGAAAGGGAGAGGGGTAGATTCCGACTCAGCTTTCCGGA
>CAZIQW010000107.1:0-7662 GCA_964541585.1 uncultured Dehalococcoidales bacterium
AGATGGAATCTCGTGACTGGAGTTCAGACGTGTGCTCTTCCGATCTCAGAAAAACTTTTGAACTGTTAGCTGCCGGAGAGACTACCGGGGTATTCCAGCTGGAAAGTTCAGGAATGCGCCGGTATATTAAAGAGCTCAAGCCGACCTGTTTCAGCGATATAGCCGCTATGGTAGCTTTGTACCGTCCCGGCCCCATGGAGCATATTCCCAAGTTTATTAAATCCAAGCAGGGACTCGAGCCCATCAGCTACCCTCATCCTGCCCTGGAAAAGATACTGGAAGAGACCTACGGTGTTATTGTATACCAGGACCAGGTGCTGTTTATCGTCCGCGAATTTGCCGGATACAGCCTGGGACAGGCCGATATTTTCCGTAAGGCCATGGGCAAAAAGATTCCTGAAGTAATGCAAAAGGAAAAGGTTAACTTTATTACCGGAGCCAAAAAGTTAGGCTATTCGGAAGAAATTGCGAACACCATATTCTCCCTCATTGAGCCTTTTGCCGGTTATGCTTTTAATAAAGCTCACAGTGTCAGTTACGCGATGATTGCTTATCAGACGGCTTACCTGAAAGCCAATTATCCGTCGGAATACATGACTGCTTTTTTGGCTACCAATATGGGTGACCTGGAAAAAATGGGAACAGCCATCGCCGAATGCCGCCGGATGGGTATTAACGTGCTGCCGCCGGATATTAACCAGAGCCAGGTTACCTTTTCCATAGAGGACAGCGGCGATAAGCAAAAGCCCGCCATCCGGTTCGGTTTATCGGCGATTAAAAATGTCGGAACCGGGGCTATAGAGCCCTTGATTGAAGAGCGGAATAAAGCGGGAGCTTTCAAATCTATCGAAGACCTCTGCCGGAGGCTTGACTCACAGACTGCTAACCGCCGGGTACTGGAGAGTCTTATTAAGGCTGGCGCTCTGGATTCATTAGGTAAACGGGGAGCTCTGCTGGCTGGAATTGACCGCCTTCTTTCCATGGCACAGAGAGAGCAAAAGCTGCGCAGCAGCGGCCAGTCCACGATGTTTGATTTATTCGGACAAAACACACCCGTGCCGGTAGCCAGCTTGGAGTTGAGCGACGAAGATGTTCCGATTAAAGAGAAATTAAATTGGGAAAAAGAGTTGATAGGGGTCTATCTATCTGAACATCCTTTCGTCCAGTACTCCAGATTTATTGACACGGAAAACACTACACTTCCATCTCAAATTAATAATGAACTGGACGGGCAAACCATCACAATGGTGGGCGTTGTTGATTCGGTTCGTGAATTGACCACTACCAGAGACCACAAACCATTTTGCAGCGCTAACGTGGGAGATGATGTGTCTGTTATTGAGGTAATGGTTTGGAACCGTATTTATGAAAATTCCAGAGACATCTGGAAGGAGGGTAATTTCCTGCGCATAGTGGGAAAAGTTAAGGTAAAAGAAGATAGATTGCAGATAACCTGTGATGCTGCCGAGGAATGTGAACCGGAGGTACAGCCCAGAGTCATTGCCCTTACCGGAGAATCAACAGCCGGCCAGGTAAAATATAATGGCAAAGTGAAAAATGGCAACGGCAAGAACGGGAACGGTAAGGCAGTTAACGAAAAAAACGGTAAACCGGCTGAGTTTAACCGCTTGACCATCGTTATCCGGGAAACTCCGGACGAAGCTAAAGACGAAGCTTTCATCAATGAGCTCAAAGATTTGCTGAAGGATTTTCCCGGCCGTGACGAGGTTTATCTGCGTATAATTGGTGAGGAAAAGATAACCAACCTTAAGTGGACCAATCTTTACGTTGATTACTCACCTGATTTGCAAAAAAAGCTTTCCAGACTGGTTTCCGGGGATAACCTTATCATTGAGAAGATAAGAGGTAATAATGATGCAGGTTAAAGAAGATTCTCTGGGACATCG
Organism: uncultured Dehalococcoidales bacterium; assembly: GCA_964541585.1. Classification (GTDB taxonomy): domain Bacteria; phylum Chloroflexota; class Dehalococcoidia; order Dehalococcoidales; family UBA3254; genus CAZIQW01. Next base: position 1,908 of record CAZIQW010000107.1, read on the forward strand.
CAAGAGATTGAGGGAAAGATTTCTTAAATCCGGTCTGTCCGGTTTCCACGATTACGAAATTATCGAACTGCTTATAAGCTTAGGCCGGCCCCGTCATGATTGTAAACATCAGGCTAAAGAAGCGATTCGCCGGTTTAAAACACTGAGAGGGGTACTGGAAGCGTCGCCGGATGCATTGCAGCAAATACGGGGAGTAGGCCCTCACAGCATCTTTGGCATCAAGTTTATGCATGCGGTGGCACGGGAATTTCTCAAGGAGAAGAGCCTGGAAAGAACCATCTGCAGTTCATCCCGGGAGATTTACGACTATTTTTACTATTCTATGCGTGACCTCAAAAAGGAAATTATCAAGATAGTTTACCTGAATAGCCGGAATCAGATTATTGAAATCCAGGATTTATCTCAAGGTACCGTGGATAGCAGCTTTATTTATCCCAGGGAAGTGATGGAAGGCGCCATCAGGCACCATGCCGTTTCTCTGGTCCTGGTGCATAACCATCCCTCCGGTAACCCGGAACCGAGCGAGAGCGATAAGCAGTTGACCCGGGATATGGTATATGCCGGCATTATGATGCAAATAAAAATCCTGGACCATATTATCATCGGTGATAACACGTACTATAGCTTTGCCGGTGAAGGGTCGATTGATAAATATGAAATGGAGATGATGAAGCTGAAAACAAAATCCTGAATTATCAGGCATTCAAAGCCCTGACTCCGGCTTCCAACTCCAGGAGATATCGCTTCATACTCAGCCCGCCGCCAAACCCACCCAGTTTGCCGCTGCTGGTCAATACCCGGTGGCAGGGAATAATAATCGGGAAATAGTTTCTCCCCAGCGCCTGCCCGACTGCCCGGGGAGCCAGCGGTTTTCCTATTTGAACCGCCACCCAGCGATAGCTCCGTGTTTCTCCATAGGGGATACGTCGGGTGGTATTCCAGACATCTCGCTCAAACTCCGTGGCTTCCGAGAAATCCAGTTCTGCCGAGAATTTCACCTGTGAGCCGCTGAAATAAGCTTTAAACTCTTCTATTATTTTCTTGAAATAATCAGGTGAATCTATCGATTGCCGGACGCTTTCACCGAGAGATAATCCGGCCAGTTCCCGGGAACCTTGAGGGAGGGTAATACGGGAGAGTCCTTGCGATGAACCTGTTAGTCCTATCCAGCCTGCTTCTATCTCAAAAATCGTATGGTACCTCTGATTATTGTTTTCCATATTAATCCCCTTGTAAGATCGATTCCATGATAAAACAAAACTCCCCTCCCCGGCCGGGGAGGGGAGTTCATCAATGAGTTTACCTGGTAACCGGCTCTATCAGGCCGTAATTGCCATCCTTTCGTTTATATAATAAATTCATTCTATTATCGTCCGGGTTAAAGAAAAGAAAAAAATCGTGCCCCAGTAATTCCATCTGGTCCACCGCTTCATCTAGCGACATGGGTTTGACATCGAATTTCTTGGTCTTGACTATCCTGGGACCTGTTTCAACTGCTTCCTCTTGTGCCGGACCATTCTCCCCGGTAGTGCCGGTCCTTATAGAAGGGGTGGCCCTCTTCTTGGAATAGGGAAGTTTTCCTTTGTAATGTTCTATCTGCCGGCTCATAACCTCGGCTACCTTGTCAGTTGCCGTATAAAAGTCCTGTCCTCTTTCTTCTCCACGCAGCAGAGTACCGTTATTATTGACCGTCACTTGAACGATATAGCGCTGGTCCGGGGACTTGGTCTTTTCTTCGGTGACGACTACATCAAAGGCAAGAATGTTGGGCAGATAACGATCTATTTTTCCTAGCTTGCGCGTTATATAACTGCGCACAGCGGGTAAAACGTCTATGTTCTTTCCGGATATTTGCATTTCCATACAGTTACCTCCTTTAATACTCTATATTCATTATATTTCGCAGGCGAGAACGAGACCCCATACACTTGTCGCTCCTCCCGATTTTAAAGCCAGGGCACAGGCTTCAAGTGTAGCGCCGGAGGTAAAAACATCATCGATTAACAGTATCTGCTTTTTCTGCTGTCTTGAACCGGTACATTCAAAAGCCTGTTGTACATTTTCTCTCCGCTCCTCTACAGACCTGGTCTTTGCTTGCGGCAACATATGTTTCACGCGCACCAGGATATCGCTTGCCACTGGAATTCCCGTCATTTTGCCCAGTTCCCGGGCCAGCAGCTCAGATTGATTATAACCCCTTTCTCTTAATCTTTTCCGGTGCAGGGGAACAGGCACCAGAATTTCAGCAGGAAGAGGGTTTTGCAGCAAGTAGTCTTTGAGAATTGCGGCCATGGGTCCGGACAGGCTTCTCAAATTCTTGTACTTCAGCTGGTGGATAGCCTGCCTTACCAGCCCATCGAACCTGAAAGGGGAACGAATACCATCAATCCCATTCTGCCAGTTAACACAATGAAAACAGATGATTCCGCTGGGCTGAGGACGGCCACACCGGGGACAAACAGGCGGTATAATCCTGGCCAGAGACTTCTGACAATCAGGACATATCAAAAAGCCTTCCTTTCCACAGCCTAAACACTTCTGTGGAAACAAAAGGTCCAGTGCTGCCCCCTTGAATTTAGAAATTTGAGGAAGCACTTTTACCACCTGTTAAAATCAGTTTATACTCAGGGTAGGTAAACTCTAGTGACCGCGAATTAAATGGGCCCCGTTATTGATTGGCTCATAGATATATACATCACCGTTTCGGATTTTTAAATTAAAACCGCAATCCGGATTTGTACAAACCCAGGCTTTGTATTGAATAGCAGCACCTTGACTCCCAAAATCAGACAGTGGAACTAAATCACCGGATTTGCATTTCTGACATTTAGGAAAAGTATATTGTTCCAAAAGGTCCACCTCCCGTCCAGTTTGATAATGAAGTATACAACAATCCGGTGGCCATTGGCAAGCTAGCTATAGTTCAACTGAGCACAATCGGGAATAGATAGCTCCGGAGCGGGTCAATTGACTCCGCATCAAGTTGATTGAATTGACGTTTATGAATAAGTTTGGTTCAATTTTGACTCCGGCAACAGCATTGCCCAAAATCATTCGCTTTTCGTTCGAAGTATAGTTATGGATTCTGGCCAGAGTAAGGTGGGGCGAAAAAGCCCGCTTCTCTTCAGGAAATCCGAGAGCTGACAGACCGCATTCAAGACGCCTCTGTAAAAGATGTAGTTTTTCCAGTTCTCCGCCCAGACCTAGCCAGATTACCTGCGCCCGTCTCAAATTGGGGAAAGCCCCCGTTTCCTTTATAACCAGCTGAAACGGGACAACGGGCTGAGCAGCCTCTTTCATAGATTGAGTAATTGCTTCAATCATCTGCGTATCGATATTCCCCAGGAACTTTAATGTCAGGTGGATGCTATCGGGATTAACCCATTTGGCACCGGACGGGTCTCCGGACTTTAATATATCCTGCCATTTCCTTATGGACTCTTTAATATTTCCAGGTAATTCGATTGCGATAAAAGACCGTATCTGTTCCATTATTTTCCTCTGTCACATTTTGCTGTCATAAACCCAGGAGTTCCCTGGCGTTTCTAAACAGTATTTTCTCCCTTGTCTCTATTGAAAGCCCCAGGGATTCGATTTCATTTAAAAGCCTTTTGGGTGAAAGCAGCGGATAATCGCTGCCGAATAAAATTTTTTCCGGCCCGACAATCCGGGCTACATGATTATACACCTGGGCATTATAGATATAGGGTGAAGCTGCCGAATCAAAATAGACATTATCAAAGGCTTTCCTTACCTCGGGCATCAATGCATAAAAAGGCAGCCCCCCACCCCAATGTGCACAGACCAGCTTCAATTTAGAAAAACTGGCGATAAAGGGGTATAGAGTTTCAGGCGTGGTGTCTCCTTTACCGGGATATATATGGCCCACAGGCTCGGTAGAATGGGTCAGGAGAACGAGATTCTCTTCAATTATTTTCTCTATTACCGGTTGAATGTTCTGAACACTCTTCAATGTCCCCGGCTCCGGTCTGATTTCCCCTACGCCTCTGATACCGCTTCTGGCGCAGCGGGCAATTTCATCTATGGCTGAACCGGGAGAATCAAGTTTTATCATGCAGAAACCGATTAAACGTCCGGGATACCGTGTAACGGATTCCAGTATGTAGTCATTGGTTCTCCGGCAGATATTCATATCAGACCACTCTATATTGAGAACGACTGCTGTATCAATATCCTGCTCGTCCATACTTTCAATCAAATCGTCCGCCGTTGCCAGCTTGGCCCTGGAATTGGAATATAAACTCCTGAACAGGGGGTCACAGGCAAGGTATTTCTCCCGGTTGTCTTTTATTTCCGGTGGAAAAATGTGAGTGTGGAAATCAATTATCATGTCTGAATTATAGCAGAGGTCCGGGTATTTTTATAAGCACCCTAAAATTTTGAGTAAGTCTCTTTACGGTACTGCGCTTGCCATTAATGCAGAGGATAAAGAATAATGTGTATTTTGGTTACGTAATATTGAGGAATAAAAAAGCCGGATAATAGTTGTATATCTAAAACGAATAACGTATACTATATAATCTACCACTGTAAAGATGGAGGTGTTGCGATGCCTGAGGAACTGGTGGGTATTGTAAATGACTTCTTTGCCAGACCGGTAGTAGCCGGAGTCGAACTTAACGGAACACTGAGACTGGGAGATAAGATTAAGATATCCGGACATACCAGTCAACTGGAATTAATGGTGGACTCTCTCCAGATTAACAGGGTTTCCGTAAATCAGGCCGGGCCGGGTGATTCGGTCGGGATTAAGGTTCCTGACCGCGTCAGAAAGGGAGATATGGTCTTCCGGGTTGTCTAATTATCGGGTTTCCAATTCTCCCGCCATAACAAAAGCTCCTTCCTTTTCCCGGGAAGGAGCTTCCAGACGGTTGCGGTAAAATTTTATTCGATTGTATTAAGCAGATTGGCCATTTCAATCGCGGTAAGGGCAGCTTTTGAACCTTCATTACCCTGCTTGGTCCCGGCCCGTTCAATGGCCTGCTCAAGCGTGTCGGCGGTAACTACCCCGTATATTATCGGTAACCCGGTATTCAACCCTACTTGAGCGATACCCTTGGTTACCTCGCCGGCAACATATTCAAAATGTGGAGTCGCGCCGCGGATTACGGCCCCCAGACAGATAACGGCGTCATATTTTTTGGTGCCGGCCAACCTTTGAGCGGCCAGCGGAATTTCAAAAGCCCCGGGTACCCAGGTTACTTCAATGTCCTCTTCATTAACGCCATGGCGAAGCATTGCATCCAGCGACCCTTCCAGTAACTTATTGGTTATAAAATCATTAAAACGAGAAACAACAATCCCGATTTTAAGTCCTTCCCCCAGCAACATGCCTTCAAACGTTTTGCTAATTTTCATAGAAGCTCATAGATATTAAATACTGGATGCTAATCTCTAAACAATATCCAAACACGAATTACCCGGTGATTTATTTATTAAATTTTTCAGTAATTCATATTGATTCAGGATTTGAAATTCAGATTTTAGAGTTTTTATTGAATAACAGCATTATAAGGTTAAGTTATTCTCCGGTCAACTTCAATTATCCGAACACCCGTCGCCGCCCACTTTAGGAAACTCCAGTATATGTCCCATCTTCTCCTTTTTAGTTTTCAGGTAACGCTGATTATGCGGATTGGGCGGGACCACTATGGGTACCGTCTGCACTACCTTAAGTCCATGACCCTCCAGGCTTATCACCTTTTTGGGATTATTCGTAAGCAGGCGGATTTCC
>CAZIQW010000108.1:0-2079 GCA_964541585.1 uncultured Dehalococcoidales bacterium
AATATCCGTCCTTATCAGCTGACTCAGGACAGATGTATACTTTTGATGTTGATATTCAATACGAAGGTGATTCCCGGCAGACATTTGCTTTAAGCACTGCTGCGCCCCAAGGCTGGAGCGCCTACACCATGGCAGGTTATCCCGAGAAACAGATTACTTCCGTTCAAATCGGACCGGCATCTTTTGGTTCAGCAACAGAAACTGTAAAGTTAACCGTATATCCGAATTACGGCATTTTGCCTGAGCCCGGCGATTATACGGTCACTTTGACGGCCAGTTCGGGTAATCTGAGCCAGTCTATCGACCTCAAGGCGACTGTTAAAGCCAAATACTCATTAAGTATGGAGACTGATTCCGGCAAATTGAATACAAGTGTTACCGCCGGTAAAGACAATAGTTTTTCCTTTAACCTGATAAACTCCGGTTCTGCACCCATCGATAATCTTACTCTTTCCGTTACCAAACCGGATGGATGGAATGTCAACTTTACACCGGAAAAGATTGATTCTCTTAGCGCCGGGCAACGACAGCAGGTAAGCGTTAATATCAAACCGCCTGAGGGTAAAACCATCGCCGGTGATTATATGATTGGCTTAAAAGCGGATAACGGACAGCAATTTTCCGACATGGACCTCAGGGTTACTGTCCTGACTCCTTCTATCTGGGGCTGGGTAGGCATTGCCATTATCGCAGTCGTGATTGCCGGTTTAGCAGTGCTATTTTTGAAATTGGGCAGGCGATAATCCTATGGTAATGGTCGAATCTTCGAAATTAACCAAGGTCTATAACGGCACCACCGTTGTCGACAACCTGAATCTGAGAATCGATGAGGGACAGATATTCGGTTTTCTCGGGCCTAACGGCGCCGGGAAAACAACGACAATCTTGATGTTACTGGGACTCACCGAGCCTACTTCCGGAACAGCCAGCATCGGCGGATTCAACTCTACCCGCGAACCTCTAAAGGTTAAACGTATTGCCGGATATATACCGGAAAAAGTAGGTTTTTATAACGACTTGAGCGCTAAGGACAATCTGATTTATACGGCTAACCTTAACGGTATCACGGGAAGAAAAGCAGATACCGCGGTAGACAAGGCTATTGAAGATGTGGGACTCAACGGTAAATCCAAAGCGCTGGTTTCCACCTTCTCCAAAGGCATGAAACAACGTCTGGCAATTGCTGATATCCTGGTTAAGCAACCCCGGGTTGCCTTTCTAGATGAACCAACTACCGGTATCGATCCCGCCGGTATTACCCAAGTACTTGACCTCATCAGTAATATCGCCAAAGAAAACAATATGACTATCATCATGTCTTCCCACCAGCTAAGTCAGGTAGAACGCATCTGCAGCCACATCGGCATCATGTCAAAAGGAAAACTGGTGGCTGACGGTTCCATCGAACAACTCGGCAAAAAAGCCGGCGGCGGTAAGGTTTCCATTGAAATCCAGCTGGCTGAAATAACCCAGGATATCATAGACGGCATCAAATCTATCAGGGGAGTATTCAATATTGACCGTACCGAGAATACACTGAATGTAATCTGTGCTGAGGACTTGCGCCGCCAAATATCCAGGGCCATCTCGGATAAGAACGGACTAATCCTTCAGATGAAACTCCAGAGCTACGCACTGGAAGATATCTACATGAAGATATTTAAAGAGGCTTAAAGATATGTCTGCATTTTATACAGTATTCTGGAAAGAGCTGCAAGACCATTTTAGCAGCTGGCGGTTTATTTTCCTGCTGCTTGTGGTCCTGCTAGCCAGTATCTATGCGGTATTTGTCGCGGCATCAAATATCAGAGAGGCAGTAACAGCATCCACAGACTTTGTCTTCCTGGCGCTGTTTACTACCACTATTAGCGAAACCGCCAGCAGCCTGATACCCAATTCGTTTCTCTCACTGGTTGCTGTTCTGATTCCAGTGGTCGGCATTGCTCTGGGCTTTGATGCAATCAACAGCGAAAGAAACAACGGCACCCTGAGCCGGCTCATTTCACAGCCAATCTACCGCGACAATGTTATCAATGCCAAGTTTCTGGCCGGAGTGGTTACCATTGCCATACTGGTCCT
>CAZIQW010000108.1:2089-7640 GCA_964541585.1 uncultured Dehalococcoidales bacterium
TAGGCGTGCCACCTACTTCGGAAGAAGTCTGGCGTTTATTCTTCTTCCTGGTTATCGCTATCATTTACGGAGCTTTCTGGCTGGGACTGTCAATACTCTTCTCCACTCTTTTCAGGCAGGTAGCCATTTCCGCCATCATCGCCATCGCCATCTGGCTGTTCTTCGCCTTCTTTTATCCCATCATCTACCAGTTCATCGGAACTGCCATGACCATGGAGACCGAAGCCGAAGCGATTAGAAATGTCCAGACATTAATCACTATTTCAAGGATATCGCCAATCCAGCTGTTCAGTGAATCCATGGCTGTTATCTTGGTTCCAGCAGCCAGGTCAGCTTCACAGGTCCTCCAAATTTTAATTGGAGATGCAGGACAGTATCTCTTACCCAATCCTCTGTCTCTCGGGCAAAGCCTGATCAGCGTCTGGCCTCATATCATAATAACCATTTTACTGACGATAATCTGTTTTGCCATTTCCTACTTGAAATTCATGCGGGAAGAAATAAGAGCGCTCTAGTTCTTCTACTGACTTTTTACCGCCTGGCTGGATTGAATCCAGCCAGGCTTTTTTATAGTATACACTGGATAAAAGAAAATAATTGGATATATCCCCGCTATCTTTCCCTGAAAACTGATATCATTAATAATGGATGGATAAACGATGTCACCAATTTATCACATAGGTACTTCAGGTTGGCATTACAACCACTGGCGGGGAGTGTTTTACCCCGATAAATTACCCCCAAAAGACTGGCTGGATTTTTATTCCCGGAGATTTGATACCGTTGAAATAAATAACAGTTTCTATCGCTTACCGCAGGAAAGCACCTTTGATATCTGGAGACAGGCTGTTCCTCCTGAATTTTGTTTTGCTGTTAAGGCCAGCCGATTCATTACACATGTTAAACGGCTTAAAGATAGCGCGGAGCCTGTGCGTACTTTGACCGGGAGGGTTAGCCGCCTTGAAAATAATCTGGGACCCCTGCTTTACCAGCTCCCCCATAATTTTCACCGCGATACAGAGCGGTTGGAGTCATTTCTGCTGCTCCTGGATAAAAACCAGAGACACGTGTTTGAATTCAGGCATCACTCATGGATGGAAAATTCCGTTTTTGATCTTATGAGAAAATATAATGCGGGATTCTGTATCTTCGATATGCCAGGCTTCACCAGTCCGTTATTAGCCACAGCAGACTTTGCTTACATGCGTTTCCATGGCCACAATGATTTATATACCAGCTGCTACCCGGATGCCGAGCTTTCTCATTGGGCAAACAAATTACGTGATTTGTCTTCCGGAATGGATGCCGTTTATATTTATTTTAACAACGATAACGGCGGTTTTGCGGTTGAGAATGCCCTGACATTAAGAAAATACCTGGAAGGGAAATAAATTTCCACTCAATAAGATAAAGGTGTAAAATATGTAAGATAAGGAGCTAACAAATAAGTAATCGTTATAAACTCTTAGTTTTAGATATAGACGGAACACTGATAAACAAAGACGGAGTCATATCGGAAAATGACCGCAAAGCAATATCAGAAGTTCAACACGCGGGTATAGCCGTATCTCTCTGCACCGGAAGAGCTGTCAAATCCTGTATCCCGATAATAGAAGAATTATCTTTAAACGGCCGTCACATCTTTTTTGACGGAGCCCTGGTTTATGACCCCCAACAGAACAGGGAAATTCATTCTCATCCGATTCCTGCCGAAATGATAAAGACCCTGGCTCACGAAGCTCTTCTTGACGGTATACCTCTGGACCTTTTCTCCAATACAGAGTACTTTGTAATTGAAGAAAGCTGGAGGACCAAAATACGCCGCGATTTTTTCGGTATTGAATCGATAGTAACAGACTTTGAGTCCATCTGGCAGAAAGAAAAGATTATCAAATGTGGCACCGTGATCTCCTCCAATGAAGAGGAAAGGAAATTCAATAATTACATCGGCAAATTCAAGGGCAGACTAAATTATACCCGCACCTGGACTCCTGCCTGGCCCGAGCTTGGTTTTGTTAATATTACCACCCTCGGCGTCTCTAAAGGTAAGGCAATGGAAGCTCTGGCATTTCATCTCAATATAAGGACTGATGAGGTAATGGCTATAGGTGACGGTTCCAACGATATAACCTTACTTTCCACTGCCGGATTAGGTGTTGCCATGCAAAATGCACCGGATGAACTCAAAACAGTAGCCGACCATATCACAGCGGATGTAGAACAAAACGGGGTAGCCCTGGCCATTCAGAAATTCCTCTTATAACTCCAAATCACATAAATTTACCAAAAATTCTCCATAATTCCTCCATACTTGTTTTCTATCATAAGAGTACAGGTTCAAATAAATAAAAGGAGGATAAATTATTATGAGACGAAAAATCAAATGGTTAGTAATTCCCGTGTCCCTTATGGTTATCCTGATTATCAGTACCGCCTCGGTAGCTTTTGCGGCAGGACCTCAGGACGCAAATATTCGCAGTCAAGGTTGTACCGGCCCTGTAGGCACAGGATGGGGAGTTTGTGGCGATGAGGTAACCGGTTTACTCGGCTTGACCCCGGAACAAATCTGTGAACAGCGACAGGATGGAAAAAGCCTGGCACAGATAGCTGAAAGCCAGGGAGTATCCGAAGAAGCTCTTGTAGACGCCATTCTCACCTGCCGCCAGGACTCTCTTCAGCAAATGGTAGAATCTGGTAGGTTGACCCAGGAACAGGCTAATCTAAGACTGGAAGTCATGGAGCAAAATATTGTTAAAGCCATTAATCGTACTGCTATCGGGCCTCCAACCGACCCTGAATGGCGGGGATGCGGTCCCGCTGGAGGGAAAATGATGCAGAGGAATATGATTACTAATCAGCAAAAAGAGCTAAGAACTAATCAGGGCTTTTCAGGTGGCGAACCTGGAACTGGAACTGGAACAGGCCCCGGCATGATGAACAGATTCGGTAAAGCAAGTCCCTAATTTACAATCACACTATTTACCGGAAAGGGGCAGCTTGATGCTGCCCCTTTATATTTTTTATGTTAAATAGTATTATTATCTTAACCGGATGGCTAAAAAGGCAGTGTAATACCGGTCAAAGGATAAATATATACCATGAAAAAGATACTTGTGGTTGACGATGAAAAAAAGATTGTCGAAATAGTCAGGGCTTATCTGGAAAAAGATGGCTATCAGGTCATTACTGTCTATGATGGAAAAACAGCCATGGAACAATCCCGCAGCCAGAATCCCGACCTGATAATTCTGGACTTGATGCTTCCGGAAATTTCCGGATGGGACGTTTGCCAGGCCCTACGCAAAGAAAAGGATACACCCATCATAATGCTCACGGCTCGAGACGAAGTTACAGATAAAATTATCGGACTGGAGATGGGGGCTGATGATTATATCACCAAACCCTTCGACCCTAAGGAATTGGTTTCCCGGGTGAGAGCCGTCTTGCGCCGCACCGAAAGCAGAATAATCAACAGCAGCAGCATCTATATTGGTGAACTGAGTATTAACCCGGAAAAACGCCTGGTACGCCTGTCCGATAAGGCTGTTGAACTAACACCTATTGAATTCGAACTCCTCCGGGTTATGGCTGAAAGTCCGGGACGAGTATTCAGCCGCATGCAGCTCCTGGATAAAATTCAGGGTGATGCTTATGAAGGATATGAACGCACCATTGATAGTCATATCAAGAATTTACGAAAAAAGATTGAACGGGACCCAGAACATCCGCGATTTATCATAACGGTCTATGGCGTGGGTTATAAAATGGAGGAGAAATAGTTTGGGCAGGTTAAGCTGGAAGCTGGGAGGGGCTTTACTCCTGGTAGCCTTGATTGCCGTGGGAATAATGGCTGTTCTGGTTAACCAGAATGTCAGCACTGAATTCCGGAATTACATTCAGCATGGCAATATGATGTATATCCAGAATCTATCCTCGGATCTAAGCCGTTATTATAATTTGCAAAAAGATTGGACCGGAATTCAGGATGTTCTGGAAGGGTCCCTCAGGTCGAACCGTGACCGCCTGGTACTGGCGGACAGCTCCGGCCGGATTATTGCTGATACTGCCGGTGAATGGCAGGGGGAATTATCCGCTGACCTCAATTTAAATAACGGTGTTTCCGTTAAATCATCCGGACAGACAATCGGAACGCTTTACGGCTTGACTTCCGGTGGTGCAGCCGGACACGGCCAATTGACCGGCAGAGGTATGATGGGCAGCGGAAGTGTGATAAATAACGAGCAGACCGGTACATTTCCGTCTGCGGAAACAAACTTTCTTAACCGTACCAACAATTATCTCTGGATTGCCGGCTCAATAGCTATTGTAGCAGCTCTGTTGCTGGGAATATTGCTGGCGAGACAAATTACCCATCCTCTCCGGGCTCTGGCCAACGGCGCCCATGAAATAGCGAAGGGCAACCTGGGATACAGGGTAAAACTAAATTCAAAGGATGAGTTAGGGGAATTGGGTCAATCCTTTAATTCCATGGCAATCAGTCTGGACAGGAGTGAACAGGCACGCAAGCGTTTGATTTCAGATGTTACCCATGAGTTGCGCACTCCTCTAACCATTATCGAAGGCACGGTTGACGGCATGTTAGACGGGGTTTTCCCGGCAGATAAAGAATATCTGGATTCGATAAAGGAACAGACTGCCTTATTGACCCACCTGGTAAGTAGTCTGCGCGACATCTCTCTGGCCGAATCCGGACATCTGAAGCTGGAACGAGTATTCACCAATCCAGCAGATTTGGTCAGCCGAAAACTGTCCCAGTTTGAACCAGCCGCCAGAGAAAAAGAGGTTCTGTTGAAAATGGAAGCTGCTGCCGATATTCCCGAAGTGAAAGTAGATGTCAGGCGCATGGACCAGGTAATAGCCAATCTTCTTTCCAACGCGTTACGCCACTCTGCCGGGGGAGGAATAATTACTGTAACCCTGCACGCCGCCGACCATATCTCGCACCTTGATAAACCGGGACTGATGTTATCAGTACATGATACCGGTGAGGGAATACCTGCCGAGCATCTGCCTCACCTGTTTGAACGATTTTACCGGGTTGAGGATTCCCGTTCTAAAAATGAGGGTGGAGTAGGTTTGGGTCTATCTATTGTGAAACAAATGGTCCAGGCACACGGCGGCCAGGTATGGGCTGAAAGCGAACCCGGAAAAGGCAGCACCTTCCATGTTGCTTTGCCTCTGGACGAGACAAAATAGTCTATCATATAAGCCCTAAAGTGTCTCTTTTATCTTCTGCGCCAGGTCTCTGGTTATGCCTTCGACCGTCATTAGCTCATCTATTGAAGCCTGACGGATAGCCTTTACGGTACCGAAATGCTTTATTAAAGCCTTTTTCTTTTTAGGCCCAATACCGGTCACGGTATCCAGTGCAGAAGTGAAAAAGCGTTTTTTGTGCACATTTTGATAATAAGCTATGGCAAAGCGATGCGCCTCATCCCTGATGCGCTGCAGTAGGCATAACCCTGGTGAAGATTTGGACAATACCACCGGTTTTGATTGTTCCGGAAGGAAAATTTCCTCGTTCTCCTTG
>CAZIQW010000109.1:0-6161 GCA_964541585.1 uncultured Dehalococcoidales bacterium
GATAATGAGCGGTGACTGGAGTTCAGACGTGTGCTCTTCCGATCTCTTAATAAAAGGCCCAGTGCCAGTATAATCACTCTCTCGCTTCTTGTAAATATGCCCACTTCGCAATCAATCCCGGCGGCCTCGGCTCTCGACCGTATGTAGCTCACCAGCAATGAGAAAGTGAGGGTAATGATAATAAGGAGGGCGATGTACGGCGCTAAAACGGACCCGGAATGGAACAGGAAGAAAGCCATCACGCCGGTTAAAATAGCCGCTTCCGAGAGGCGGTCCAGCGTGGAATCCAGGACTCCCCCGAAACGGGTGACCTGACCGGTACGGCGGGCCAGAGCGCCGTCGATAATGTCAAAGAAGCCGGATAATAAAACCACCCACCCGGCAGCGAAAGGATAACCTACAGCGGCCAGAGCGGAGGCTATCAGAATAATGATGAATCCTGTCCAGGTCACCATATTGGGGGTGATGGAAGTCCTGGCTAAAAGGGAGACTATCGGTTGAGTGATATAAAACGCTATAGCTTTGCGGAACACCTGCAACTTCATGGTAGATGTCTGACCCGGTGAGTTTGGATTAGAGATAACGGCCTCCTCTGGCTGAAATTCGAAATAACGAGACAGCGGGGTGATGTTTCCTGTAATAACAGCGATAAAATATATCGATCTTTAATGTTTTACTTTGCTCCCTTACACCTGCGCGGTACTGGACAAGAGTACCCGGGTATAATATTCCATTACTCTATTAGAGACCTGCTCCCAGCTAAAATCAGCTGACCTTACTCTGCCTTTCTCTCCCAACTGCTGACGCAGGGCACTGTCCCGCATCAAATCCGCCAGCGCCCTGGCCAGGGAGACTTCCTGCTTGGGGGGCACCAGAATTCCGTCAATTCCATGAGAAATCACGCTGGCATATCCGGAAATACTGGAGGCCACTACCGGCTTTCCGGCAGCCATCGCTTCCAGCAGTACAATCCCGAAGCTTTCATGGCCGGTGGCAGGCGCACAGAAAATATCCGCGGTGCTGTAGTAGCGGGCCAGAGCATCGTAGCTTACGCTGCCGGTAAAAACCACGTCCGGCAGGCCCGATTCGATGACGTCCTTTTCATATTTGTTGCGGAGCCGGGTGCCCGGGCCGACGACAATCAAACGGCATTCAGGACAGTCCGGTTTAATCAGTTTATAAGCTTTGAGAAGGTATTCCAGCCCTTTTCTTTTTTCAATACGCCCAACGAAAAGGAGATTGATTTTCCCATCCCGGTATTCTTCAAAGGGAGGAACCCGGGGAGAAAAATGTTCCACATCAATGCCGTTGGGAATAATACTATAGGTTGAGGGGAAATGTTTATTGATAAAATTGAGGGCGGGCGGGGAAACGGCGATTCTGCCGTGCAGCCGTTCAAACCATTTCTTATAATAACCGTTTACCATGAGAGGTTTGGTCCAGCGGTAGCTGGGCTGGCTTTCGGTAGCGTGAAAGGTGCCTATGTTGACAGATCTGGACAGTCGAAGGACCGTGGTGCAGAGGGTCGGGACCAGCGGTTCGTGCAGGTGGATTATATCGAACTTCTCTTTCTCCAGGACTTCCCTGACCTTATCGGTCAGGGCAAAAGAGATAGTAATCCGGGCTATAGACCCGCTGGCGGGTATGGGGCGGGGTTTGCCTATAGCAATAAAACGGTCGCCATAACCGGTGACAGGGCTGGATGCGGGAGCAATAATCTTGACCGCATGACCCATCCGGGTAAAGTAATACTCAAGACTGGTAATATGATGTACCACTCCACCCGGATACGAAAAATCATAAGGCGAAACCAGCGCTATCTTCATCCGCCTAGCCTGTACCCCTTCCATAAAAATTCTACTATATATCCCGATTGTAGTGGCGTTATGTGGTGGTACGAGACTTGTCCGCTTTTTCTTTTTTAACTTCCTTATTGGCAATAGAGTTGGTGGCGATAAATTCCTCGGTTAAACGATGGGCTTCTTCGTCCGAATACTGTATCATGGGTGATTTCATAAAATAAGACGAAGGTGCGGTCAGGGAGCCTTTCAATCCGTTATCCAGAGCGAGCTTGCAGCATCTGAGAGCGTCAATTACCACACCCGCTGAATTGGGGCTGTCCCAGACCTCCAGTTTGGTCTCTACCAGGAGCGGCACGTCTCCGAAGGTGCGGCCTTCCATACGGATATGACAGAACTTCCTGTCGTGCAGGAAGGGTACATAATCGCTGGGGCCGACATGGATATCATCCGGATGCATTGAATAAGGCAGCTGGGAAGTAACGGAGCCGGTCTTGGATATCTTCTTGGACTCGAGCCTTTCCCTTTCCAGCATATTCATGAAATCCGTATTACCGCCGAAATTCAATTGATAGGTCTTTTCTACCTTGACACCGCGGTCTACGAATAACTTGGTCAGGATACGGTGAACAATTGTAGCCCCAACCTGGGACTTAATATCATCGCCGATGACGGGCAAGCCTTTGGAGGCAAACCGGTCGCTCCAGTACTTTTCACGGGCGATAAATACCGGGATGCAGTTGACCAACCCGCAGCCAGCGGTCAGGATTTGTTCGATGTACCATTTGGTGGCTTCCTCACTGCCTACCGGCAGGTAATTCAGCACCACATCGGCCTTGGTCTCCTTAAGGACCTTAACGATATCGGCGGTAGGGCCGGGCGCTTTCTGAATTACCTGGGAAAGATATTTTCCCAGACCGTCGTGAGTCATGCCGCGGATTACCTTGATTCCCGAGGGCGGGACGTCACAAAACTTGAAGGTGTTATTGGGTTGGGTGTAGATGGCTTCGGATAAATCTTTGCCGACTTTATTTTTATCGATGTCAATTGCGGCTACGAACTGGATATCGCTGATATGGTATCCACCAAGGTTCACATGCATTAAACCCGGAACTGTTTCGTTGTCTCTGGCATTGCGGTAATAGTGAACACCCTGTACCAGCGAAGAAGCACAGTTCCCCACCCCGATAATAGCAACATTAATTTTGCCCAAGATATATGCCTCCTTTATACCGGGCGGATATTCCGTCCAATCTCATGGCTAGTCCAAATTATAACCCAAACTCCGGCAACAAGTCTACTATCCTAAGCCCAGAGGCATATTATACTGGTTTTTCCTCTTCCGTACAACTTCCGGTAAAGGGATTTCGGGTTTCTTTTTGCATGATATTGCGGATTGAAAACCGGGGATGGTGGAATAGTATTAAATTAAAGGTACTAATCCAGTTTCGCCGGTCGCAAAACGCCCGAAGGAGAAGCCAAATTCTCCTTAAAAAAACCACTACCTCCTTCTCCCAGGGTCAGGGGGGAAGGAGGTAATATTACATAACGGGTTCGAACTGCCTGCCGGTCAGTCTTTCATAAGCCTGGCGGTAAATAATCCTGGTGGAACTAATGACCCCGGGCGGAAGCACCGGCGCGGGCGGTTCCCGGTTCCAGTCAGAGTTGGCCAGCCAGTCCCGTACCGGCTGCTTGTCGTAGCTGGGCTGGGACTGTCCCACCCGGTATGATTCCATATCCCAAAAACGAGAAGAATCCGGGGTCAGGAGCTCATCAATCAGGGTGAGTCTATTCCCGCAGAGGCCGAATTCCATTTTGGTATCCGCGATAATGATACCTTTGCTCCTGGCGTATTCCCGGGCATAGCTGTAAATTTTCAGGCTGGCAATTCTCATATCCTCGGCCAGAGTGGCATCTACCACATCTTTCAGCCGGTCATAAGTCAAGGGCATATCGTGTCCCTTTTCGGATTTGGTGGTGGGGGTGAATAAAGGCTCAGGCAGTTCCTGGCTTTCCTGCAACCCCCTGGGCAACTGGTAACCGCAGACGGTACCTGTCCTCCGGTACTCATCCCAGGCGGAACCGGCCAGGTAGCCGCGAACAATGCACTCGATATTAATGCGGGCCATCTTTTTAACCAGCATGGAACGTCCGGTCAAGCAGGACGGGTATTTAAAACGTTTTTTCGGGGATAAAAAATCGTCCAGGCGTTTTGGATTTTCCAGGGGTTCTACCAGATGGTTGGGTATCAAATCACGGGTCTGTTCAAACCAGAAAGCAGATAATCGGTTCAGGACGGCGCCTTTATCAGGGATGCCGCAGGGCAAGACAACATCAAAGGCGGATATCCGGTCGGTAGAAACTATCAGCAAAAGGTCACCCAGATCGTAAGTATCCCTCACCTTGCCGCGGCCAAATAGCGGGAGAGGTAAATCGGTCTTCATTAACACAGATGAATCCATTTCCAAGAATACCCCTTTCTCCAGTTAGTTGGATTGTATTGAGCCCGGCCGCCGTTTTCTGTCGGCCATTTTGGCGGATTTATTACGCCATTGAGCCTCGGTCAAACCCAGGCGGTTGAAAATCTCATTAACATGTCCCAGGTAGTATTGATAATCAAAAACAGCCTCCAGCTCTTTGGTGCTGATGACAGCCATAACTTCCGAATCCTGTTTCAGGAGGGTGAGAAACCCCCGGTTTCCCTTCCAGACTTTCATGGCGTTCCTCTGTACCAGTTCATAGGCTTTCTGGCGGCTGAGGCCTTTGTCAATCAAGGCCAGCATGACTCTTTGAGAGAAGACCAGCCCTTTCGTCAGCTCCAGATTCTTTTTCATTCTCTGGGGGAAGACCTGGAGTCCGCTCATAACAGTGGTAAAGAGATTTAGAATATAATCCAGAGCCAGGCAAGCGTCAGGGAGAATCAGCCGCTCGTTAGAAGAATGGCTGATATCCCGCTCATGCCAGAGGGCGACATTCTCCAGTGCCGTGACCGAATGGCCGCGGATTAACCGGGCCAGACCGCTGACCCGTTCCCCCAGCTCCGGATTGCGCTTGTGCGGCATGGCGGAGGAACCGGTTTGCCCGGAGGCAAAAGGCTCCTCGACCTCATGGACTTCGGTCTTCTGGAGCGCCCTGAGCTCGGTGGCAAATTTGTCCAGCGAGCTGGCGATGATGGCCAGGGTGGTGATAAACTGGGCATGACGGTCACGCTGGAGAACCTGGTTAGAGATGGGTGAAGGCTGCAGTCCCAGCTTGGCACAGGCTTTTTCTTCAACCTCCGGCGGCACGGTAGCATAGGTGCCCACTGCTCCGGATATTTTACCCACGGAAATAATCTTCCTGGCTTCGGCCAGCCTGCGCTGGTTGCGTCTCATCTCGTCCAGCCAGACTGCCAGCTTGAGACCGAAAGTGATGGGCTCTGCGTGGACGCCGTGAGTACGCCCTATCATGATGGTATATTTAAACTCGATTGCGCGGCGGGCGATGACCTCTATTAGCTCTTTGATATCGCCGGCCAGAATATCGGCCGCTTCTACCAGTTGTAAACTTAACGCGGTATCCATGATGTCGGAGGAAGTCAGACCCAGGTGAATAAAGCGGGACTCTTCACCGACACTTTCGGCGACAGCACCCAGGAAAGCGGTCATATCATGGTGGGTCTCTTTCAGAATCTCCTCCATGCGCTTCGGATTGCAGCGGGCCAGTTTAATCCTGGGTATCGACTTCCGGGGAACGACCCCCATATCCGCCCAGGCATCACAAACGGCGATTTCCACATCCAGCCATTTATCGAATTTGTTTTCGTCCGACCAGATGCGTTTCATCACGGGCCGAGAGTAGCGTTCGATCATGGTAGAACTCCTTATATAAATCAAAAATCAAAAGTTAAAAGTTAAAAGTTAAAAGTTAAAAGTGTTCAGCAACCAGTTTCCAGCCGGAAAAGGAAATCAATGATTTACCTTCTCCAGGAACCGAATACCGACCGCTGAGAACTTCTATTCACTCAGGCTGTCCCGGTACTGTTGATAAGCTTCGCGTATACTATTATACTTGAGTCCCAGAATTTCCGCAGCAAAGTAAGCTGCGTTCTTGATTCCCCAGCTTCCCACCGCCATGCAGGCCACGGGAATTCCTCCGGGCATTTGAACGATAGAATAGAGGGCATCCGTACCTTTCAGTTCGCTGGTGGCCAGGGGCACCCCGATAACCGGCAGCGTAGTCCAGCCGGCCATGACTCCCGGCAGGTGGGCGGCGCCGCCGGCGGCGGCGATAATAACCTCAATTCCCCGCTCCCGGGCCCCCTTCGCATATTCACGGGCCGGTTACGGGGTGCGGGGAGCTGAGGGAATGGCCGGCGTTGCG
>CAZIQW010000109.1:6171-7575 GCA_964541585.1 uncultured Dehalococcoidales bacterium
AGGTAATGGAAACTTCATATTCAATCCCCAACCCCTTCAAAATATCCAGGGCCGGCTGCATCAATTCCATATCCGATTTTGAACCCATCACGACTGCTACTAATGGCATCAATTTACTCCTGATTTCTCCTGACAAAGGAAGATATATATTTTAAACTCTAAATCCTAAACTCTAAATCCTAAACTCTAAACAAATTCAAATATCAAATTCTTTAAGTTTGGCGGCTACAGGTTTTTTCCAAAACAGCCCCGAATATTCGCATTAATTCTGTGATTTCATTGCCTAACAATTGCCTTTTCCGGTCCGTCTCCGCGTTTTTTAACTGTAAAAGTGTCAGCCAGTATTTCGTTTCCTTGGCTTCTTTGCGGCAAATTTTAATCCTTAAAATGAAATCCTTTTTGCTCAAAGCTTCATTAGCTTCTATATAGTTAGCTCCTACTGAGCCAGCTGACCTGACAAGTTGTTTCATAATCTCAATATTCGGCAGAGTTTTGGGGACAAGATTAACAAACTCCATGGCCTCTTTAGCGAAATATTGAGTCCTTTCCTCCAAATCGTATCTTTTTGAATTTAAGATTTCTGTCATTAGAGCTTGTTTGGGATTTAGATATTAGAAATTCGGATTTATCCCTTTTACTCCCGAAATCTGGCAATATCCTTCCGGTACTGCAGGCCTTCAAAATGAATTTTGGGGATATTGGCATAAATCTTCTCCCGGGCGGCTTCGGCGGTCTTGCCGAGAGCGACGACTGTTAATACCCTGCCGCCGGCGGTCAAGGCCCGGTCCGGTTTGTCCCCGACCGCGGTCCCGGCATGGAAGACCATGACATCCCGGTCCACCCGGTCCAGGCCGGTAATGGGTAAGCCGGTCTGATAACTGCCGGGGTATCCTGCGGAAGCCAGAACGACGCCCACGCAGGCGTCCTGGCTCCATTCCGCCTTGACGGAATCGAGATTGCCGTTTATGACGCCGAATATGATATCCACTAAATCCGATTTAAGCCTGGGTAAGGTAACCTGGCATTCGGGGTCGCCGAAGCGGGCATTAAACTCCAGTACCTTCACTTTATTATCTTTGACCATCAGCCCGGCATAGAGCACGCTCCGATAGAGGCGGCCTTCTTTTTCCATGGCTTTGATGGTCGGTTCAATAATGGTGGTGAGGACCTGATTTTCGAGCGCCGGAGTGAAAAAATACGGCGGGCTGTAGCTGCCCATGCCGCCGGTATTGGGGCCCTTGTCTCCATCATGAATGCGTTTATAATCGCAGGCCGGCACCATCGGCAGAATGGTCCTGCCGTCAGTAAAGGCGAAATAGCTCATCTCTTTTCCGAGGAGTTTTTCCTCGACGATGACCTTATCTCCCGCCGCACCGAAGGCTTTAGATTCCATCATGCTGGAAA
>CAZIQW010000110.1:0-7488 GCA_964541585.1 uncultured Dehalococcoidales bacterium
CCCCCCCCCCCCACAACAACACCCTATCCTACACTCTTTCCCTACACGACGCTTTTCCGATCTATGATACGCCGGGAAATATTGATAGTATTCTCCAACCTCAGAAACGTGTCCTGTCTTTAATAGCGTATCTATATAGTTTAAGTGCACCATGATGTCGGTGCCCCCAAAGTATAGCGGGTACTTTAAACCTAATCCCCATATCAGATTTAAAGACAAAAGGATTATCTCAAATATTATCAGGTAGTCTGTCCATGGTGCTCGCTTGACAATAATCTGTAAGAAAAGTACTCCTGCGATAATTGCTGTTAGAATAAAATAAGCCAGAGGTCTTTCAACAGAGTTAAGGAGTAAGACTATACTGATAATATAAAGCAGGATATTGATTAATAACAAATGTTGAAAACCAAGTTTGCTTTCAATGCTGAATAGAGCCGGGTCCAGTCCCTGGTTTTTCTGCCGCAGTATAAAGATTCCTGCCAGAATAATTGGAACAATCAGGACCAGGCCCATAATCGTCAGATCCATCCGCCTTAGATACAGGGTTAAACCCAGCCCCAGAATAGCTACCAGAAATAGCAGATAGGGATATATTAAAAATATTTTGTCCAGTAATCTATGACTGAAGTTCATTTAAGCCCCTTTATGGTAGTATTATGTCCGCTGATTTTTAGATGTTCCAGATAACTATAAAAATAGCCAAAACTAGCCTGCTCCTTAAGATTCTGCAACCATCCAGCCTCCCGTGTATTCATATACTTGAACTTGGAGATGGCAACCTGCTGGCTCCCTGTAGAATGGAAGAGGCCTTCTTGCCTGCGTTGAATAGTAAATCCAATATCGATAGATTGGGAATAAAATCGCCCCATAGCTGGCGGTATACCGGATGTTGAAAATCATAGTATTTGAGAGTGATGCCGGCCTTTTTAAATTTTTCCTCATCCATGTAATTACTGGCGCCATAACCTGAAAGATACGTATCAGCTCCTACTGCCCGGCATTCATCAATTATCTGGTCGGTTCCTTTAGAGGTGGTATTCAGAGATGACCCTTTGATAAATGTAACATGATTAATATTTAATGCCTTGCAGCAAATCTTTATCAGGGTTTCGTTCAACTCCGCCAGGTTATCCCAGTGTTTTTGATATACCCATCTCAATTCATTTTCATATTCAGGGAAATGCGGTGACCGGGAATAGTACTGGTGTATCATTTTCCAGTGCTTTACATTCCAGTTAAGAGCATTATTGATTTTCACCTCTTTGATTAGTTGTCCATAGGCCCCCTTCGTCGCTACATTTACTGTCAGCCATTTGCTTCCGCTGGGGGTCTTTATCAGATTTCGGTTAATATAACTCGCATCTGTGTATTGCACGTTATCGCTTAAAATGAATACATCGCATTTAAGCATTTTATAAAAATATCCCAACCAGGGTATGTAATTCGGCTGGTGTGCGGCTAAAACCGTACCCATTATAGGCCTCCTGCATATTCTTCAAGCTTTGACGGTGCTCATTTTTCCTTTAAGCTGCTTTTGATGAAAATTTTCGATAATAGAGACCATAAATGTTGTGGCATCGATTTTACTCTTAATGACATCGCTTGCCATCTGTTTCTGTAATTGTTTGGAATTTTCGTCTTTTAGTATGCGTGAAGCTATCTCTATAGCCTGATTCACGGTGCGGGCTTCCTGTACCAGGTGGTATCTGTTTACCATTTCATCGAAATTACCGAACATTTTCAGGTCATTGATATATTCGTCTCTATCGGTATGGATGCCGAAAAGGATGGTCGGAGTGCCCAGCAGCGCCGACTCTGTGGACATTGTGCCCCCGTCTCCCACACACAAACTGGCGTAATATAGTACATGGTGTATTCTGTGAGTTTTTACGGATAATATATTACCCTTGAGATCGGGAGGTAAATCGTCTTCAGCGGAGATAAAGACCCGGCAATATTTTTCCAGTTCCCTCACCAATCGGTACCTGAACTCAGGTGATAGTGCCTTCCGGCCAATGTCATGGACTGCATCGATGGCGTTAAATCTGACTACCGCATATCTCTCATCCCTGGCTAAACCCAGTTCACTATAAATTGCGGGGTCCGGTTGGAATCTGTCGGGGTGCAAATAAAACAACTCTTTGTATCCTTGCATGCGGATATGCTTTTTCCCGAAGTCCAGTTTGAAACATTCAGGGGTGACTATTATCCTGGAGAACAGCTTATTCAGATAATTCTGGATTTTAACGGGCTCCATGTCGGTAAATAGAATGCAGGGTTTTCTCAGTGTGGCTGCAATAAGTGCTGCATCCACCCCGAATCCGATAATCACGGTGGGACTAAGCTTTTGAGATAATTTCCAGCCGTATTTCAGATGAGTCAATATTTCCAATATCCGGAGAGACTTCCAGGCAAACGGCTTGAAGCTGGTAAATGGAAGCCCAAACGCAGTCATCAGTTCAGGTGTACATCCATAGTCTCGTGCCATTACCATAACCGGGTATCCCTTCCGGATAAAATCTTCAATAACAAACCTCCAGGTATGGACCTGTGCCGGAGTATTAATACAAAACAATGCCCTTATTTCTGTATTCCGTATTGCCCTTTGTTCATTATTCATAAAGCCCTCAACCCCTTAATCAAGATGTATTCCTTTCATTCCAAACCAATCATTAAATACACTATTCTTTACCTGGCTGTATTACTCGGGATTTACTTTGTAATTTTTATTTTGAATCTGACTTTCCCTTCCGGGATTTCCTCTTATATATTTAACCCAAACACGCCAGATACAGTCCTTGAGTAACACCCAGCTGGTTCTGAAAATAAAGCTGGAATAACGGATTTTGGAATGCTGTCCGCGGTAAACTGCCGGATGGGGCACATCCACAACCTTTGCGCCTGCCACATTCAGCTTCACCAGAATATCGTTTTCAAAGGCAAAGCCGTTTTCGATTTTTCCCAGATTTATCTTTCTGAGGGTCCCTGCGGTTATCGCCGTATAACCGTTTTGAGGATCAGAAACATGCCAGTATCCGGAAGCTAACCGGGTCAGATTGGTTAATAGATAGTTGCCCAATATTCTCAATGCCGGCATTTCTCTCAGGTGTTCTTTGCTGGAAAGCCGGTTTCCTTTCACATAGTCTGCCCGGTCCAGGACTATAGGTTCCAGGAAACGCCCCATCAGTTCAGTATCCATTTGCCCATCTCCATCCAGCATCACGATGATATCGTTATTATCCTGTAAGGCTCTCAGATGACCGGAGATAGCTGCGGAACCAGCTCCCCCCCGACGTCTACGATTGACCGGAATTACCCTGCCGTTTTTTCGGGAAATATTTTTTATTTTTACCAGGGTACCATCAGTACTGGCATCATTGACCACATAAATCCTGTCCACGTAATCGGGGATAGAATCGATTACGGAATCGATAAATTTTTCTTCGTTATAAGCACGAACTACGGCGGCTATTGTTTTATTAGCATACATTTTGTGCCATCCATTGGTTCAAGAATTGGCAGTATCCAGCTATTCTTAACCTCGGAGCGACTTACAAAGAGAATTTTTACAGGTCTCAAGTGCAATCCTGAGTATTGCCTGTCCTTCGATACCGTCAACAGAAGGTTTCCCTCCCTTAATCACGCTTTTTAAAAAATCTTCAATTTCCAGTTTTAAAGGTTCAGCTTTTTGGATATCTTTAATCTCTGTCATTTGAGAATTATGGATAACCAGTTTCTGTTCAATATAGTCCAGATAGGCAATTCCCCCGCTCCCCGTAGCTACCAGAGTGCGTACCTTGTGAGGGGTAAACCAGTTCACTTCAATGCAGGCGGTAATTCCTTCGAAATCCAGGATAATAATTGCATGGTCTTCCTTTGTATGTTTGAGACTGCCAACTCTGGAAAAAACACCGACCGGCTCCTTGCCTATCAGGTATTTAATGACACCGATATCATGAGTGGCGCTGTCGATTACTACTCCTACATCCCGTATCCTGGGCACAAAGGGCCCTACCCTTCTGGTGGAAATCATTAAAATTTTACCGAGGTGCCCTTCTTCCAGTATCTGCTTCAGCTTGACTACTGCCGGATTGAATCGTTCGATATGGCCAATTGCCAGATTGACATGGTTTTCGTCTGCGGCTTCTATCATATCCCAGGATTCATCCAGATTGTTTGCTATAGGTTTTTCCACCAGACAGTGGACGCCTGCCTTCAGGAAATCCATAGCTATCGGATAGTGCAGGGTAGTTGGTACCGCTATGCTGACTGCTTCTACCCTGGATAGCAAATTACGATAATCGGAATAATACTCAGTGTTATATAATTTACCGATTTCTTTTGCCCGTTCGAAATCAGTATCAGCTACGCCCACCAGTTCAATTTGAGTATCCAGTCTCCGTTCCCGTTCAGGAGCAGATTCGGAGACAGGGTATCCCATTTCTGATAAGACAGGGTGTTTTGAGTTCTGAAACTCGGAATAAAGTCGAGAATGTTCCTTGCCCATTGTGCCTAACCCCACCACACCAACCTTTAACATTGTTAATCACTCCCGTTTAAATTGCCTTTACCCACACCCCGGAAGATGAATCCCTCTGCGATATAGCGGGAGCCGTTAAAAGCATTGCGTCCATCCACAATTACTTTGGTCCTCAGCAGTCTTTTCAGTCTTTCCGGTTCTATGGACTGATAAATTTCATGTCTGGTCATCAGGGCTATCCCGTCACAATCCTTTAATACCTTATCCAGATTGTCATCAATCGGATAGTCCCCATCCTTTCTAACATAAGGGTCATGGATACGGTAACCGGCTCCCCGGTGTATCAGTTCTTCTATCAGCGGGACAGTCGGAGTATTGCGGCTGTCATCAGAGTTTTCAAGGAAGGCATATCCCAGTATACCGATGGTTGCTCCCTTCAGGTTTTTACCGGCTTCTTTCAGGGCCGATTCAAGGAGGTCTACCATGTGAACCGGCATCCAGTCATTTAGATAGCGGGCACCCTCCAGGATGGAAACCGGATAGGGATAATCCTTACTATTAGCCTGTAATTGCGACTTCTGTATTTTGACCTTTGCATTTTCTCTGTAGCCATGCATCAGCAACCAGGTATCTTTGGGTAGACAATGGCCTCCCACGCCGGCTCCCGGCAGATGCATATTTCTTACCGGGTTAGCATGAGGCATGGAAGGATCATCCGGCAGACCGTTGACAAAGCGTCTCACCTCGTAAACATCGATTTTGAGGGCTTCACAAAGCAGGGCTACTTCATTAGCGAAAGCGATCTGGACATCCCGGTAGGCATTCTCCACGGTCTTGGCTACCTCAGCAGTCATGGGGTCGGTTTGGTAAACACCCGCCTGGACTACTCTCCGGTACATATCGGCGGCTATGGCGGAGCTGGCATCGTCTATGCCGCCGATAATCTTGGGATAGTGACGTATGTTATGAATCAGCCTGCCCACCATAACCCTTTCATAGGAAAAGCATAACCCAAAACCCCGGGACAGGCCGGCTTTAAGACCTGAGGCTGCTTCCAGAAGGGGTTTTACCAGATATTGAGTAGTCCCCGGGGCTACGGTGGATTCGATAATTACTACCTTACCGAGAGACAGATAGGGGCCTATCTGGTGACAGGCTTCTTTGAGCGACTGGTACTGGGGGATATGGTTACTATCGGTAGGAGTCTGGACGTCGATAAGGATAAGGTCGCAGTCTTTGATAGATGCATAATCCGCCCTTACCCGGAAATTGCCCCGGCTTACAGCCTGGCTCAAAAGCTGTGGTAATTCCGGTTCATTACCCCCTATGGGACAGCGACCGGCATTGAGCCAATCAATCTTCCAGCCGCTCCTGGCGGACTGTCTCTGGATGCCGGTAACATCGTAGCCCGCATCTGCTAAAAGGGCAGCTATCGGTATACCCACATAACCCATTCCAATAACAGCCACTTTTTGCATAAATTTTCAGACTCCAAGTCCTGAATAAAAAATCCAAAACAATTTCAAATCAGCAAATTTATGGGTAAAAATGTATGGAGCATTCTTATTTGAGATTTATAAATTATTTTGAGTTTAACTATCAGGATTTAGAGTTCCCCTCCTTCCCCTCAGAATCCTGGCCGGATTACCGGCTACGGTAACCCCTGGCGGGACATCCCTGGTCACTACGGCGCCGGCCCCGACGACAGCCCCCTCCCCGATGGTGACCCCGGGTAACAGGACCGCATTGGCCCCGATTTTCGCACCTTTCTTGATGGTGGGGCCTGTGAGCTTGGCTCCGTAGAACATATATTTATCATTAGTAGTTACCGCTCTGGGGCCGATGAAAACATTATCTTCAATGGTGGTAAAAGCGGTAATATAGACGCCGGTCTGAATACTGATGTTGTTTGCCAGTTTACATCTTCCGTCGATAACCGAATGACTGCCGATGAGGACATTATTGCCGATGGTAGAATCTTCCCGTATCAGGACTGTATGGCCGGTACGGAAATCGTCGCCGATGTTGACGTTTCCGTAGATGATGGAGCCTGACCGGATAAACGCATTGTCACCGATAATCACCTCACCTTCACCATAGGTGCCGATAATTACATTCTCCTGGATTACAGGATTATTCCCTATCTTCAAATTGCCGGGTTTAATTAAATTATCAAGCATTTTCTAAAGCCTCAATTATCGATTGTAAGTCTTCGTTAGCCAGACCGGGATGAATGGGCAACGAAAGTACAGAATTAGCCAGTGATTCACAAACCGGGCAACTATCATGATAGCCCAGCTTTTGATATAGAGGTTGATTATGTATCGGTGTCGGATAATATACTGTAGAGCTGATATTTCTTAATTTTAGGCATTGTTGCAGTTCGTCTCTGGATAACCGGTAGTTTTCGGTGACCTTAATGGTATATTGATGAAAAACATGTTTTCGGCCCGGTGCAATATAAGGTGGAATAAGTCCTTGGATACCATCGATCCGTTCCGATAAAAACCTGGCGTTGCTAATCCTCTTATCGTTATATGTATTCAGGTTTTTTAGCTGGCAAATACCCATAGCTGCTGCAATATCAGTCATCCGGAAGTTATAACCCAGCACATCATGAACGTATCTTTGACTCTGTCCATGCTGCCGTATCTTCCTGGCTTTCTGATAAATTTCCTCATTGTTGGTGGTAATAATACCCCCTTCACCGGTCGTCATATTCTTGGTCGGATAAAATGAGAAACACCCGATACCGAAAGCACCGGCTTTATGCCCGTCATATTCCGCACCGTGAGCCTGACAGGCATCCTCAATGAGTACAAGATTGTGTTTGTTACAAATCGCAGTAATTTCATCCATGTCACAGGGTTGACCGAAAAGATGTACGACGATTACAGCTTTGGTCTTTGGGGTTATTTTCTCTTCTATAAGGTGCGGAACGATGTTGAAAGTCCTCTCATCAATATCCGCGAAGACCGGAACCGCACCGCAGTATAAACAGCAGTTGG
>CAZIQW010000111.1:0-7460 GCA_964541585.1 uncultured Dehalococcoidales bacterium
ACGCGGATTTTCAGTCCGCTGCTCTACCTGCTGAGCTACCTCGGCATCACGCATAAAATTATAACAGTTAGACTTACTAAAAGCAACCGCCGCACCGTCAGTCTGAGATTCCTGGCCTTGGGAAACCCTCTAAGCATTAGCACTGCCGGGTTGAGAGGTAAAAGAGAGATGGTTTGACTCCGGTTACTTATCAATCAGTTCTACTTCCGTAGCTCCGGTGCTGCCGCTGAAGCGGTCTGCGATACGGTATGATTTTACCAGCGGATGGGTTGAGAGGTAGCGTCCGACTTCCTGGCGCAGTACGCCGGTACCTTTGCCGTGAACGATACGGACATAGTGAAGCCCCGCACAATAGGTGTCGTGCAGAAAATCGTCAATTTTTGGCAGGGCCTCGTCTACAGTGAGGCGGTGGAGATCCAGCTCTATTCCCATTTTGTGTCCTCTCCCGGTAGCTGATTTATCTTAACAGGATGTTAACACTGATTATAATATTAATCGTCTGGCGGCATATGGCCCTGTTTCACTGCCGGGAAACCGGATACGATTGGTATTTAGATATTATTCAAAGCTGCTTCAGGTATTCCAGCACCCAGCCGAGAGCGGCTGCTGCGGCCTGCTCCTTATTCTGTTCGCGGTTTCCCTGAAAGAGATGCCTGCGAGTATCCGTTCCGTCCCTGTGGGATAGTCCCAGGTAAAACAGGCCCACCGGTTTGTCAACCGTGGCACCCGAGGGCCCGGCGATGCCCGTATCGGCAATACAGATATCCACTCCCAGGGTTTTTCGTCCGCCTTCCGCCATCTCCCGGGCCGCCTGTGAGCTGACCGCGCCATGTTTCTCCAGTGTTTCCTTATTAACACCGGCCAGTTTTATCTTGAGTTCGTTGCTGTATGAAATGACGGAGCCCAGGTAGTATTCCGAACTGCCGGAAATGCTGGTTACCAGATGAGATATCAGGCCGCCGGTGGCTGATTCAACTGTCCCCAGAGTAAGCCTGTGCTTTTTCAGTAGTTCACCGATTTCTCTTGCCGGTGCGGACATGTCTGACATACGATTCCTGTTTTCATAAATTAAATAAAATCTTCCATCAGGGTGAAGATAATCTCAGGGTGGAGTTTCTTCTCGTTCCGGGAAAGCTTAAATTTGATTTGCTCTACCAGTTCATACCGCTGCATATCTTCCATATCCTGGAGGTTCTTGTAAAGCCCCACTCTTCTTCCCACCATGAAGTTAGCCCTTTCCTGCGGCGGGAGGGATTCAAATCTGTCCAGGACGGACAGGAACCTTGCCTTATCCTCCGGCAGCTTGCCTTCCAGTTCGGGGAGCAGATTGGATATATGATCGCTGATATATCGAGAATGGACGTTTAGATGCTCAATCAAAAATCGTTCCTCGCGAATAATATCTTCATCAGAAGCGCGGATGAATTGTCTTGCTGCGACATCGGCTGATAAAGGTACTTGACTGTTGACCGTCAGCGTCCGGATTCGAATAAAATCCGGGTCTATTTCGTTTAAAGCCATGGCTGTATGCCTGGCATGTAAAGCGGAAAGTTCTTTGCCGCCCAGGCCCAGGATTATGTACTCGCTGAGGGCAATACCCGATTCAACTACTTTGCGGCCTCCCTTTATGTGCTGCTCGACAGTTTCCCCCTTGTCCATATATTCGAGAACGGGGAGGTAGCCGGATTCCAGGCCGATATGCAGGTGGGAAAGCCCGGATTCACGCAGATGGATTAGCTCCGCCGGTTTTTTCCTCATGGCAGTTTGTGAGCGGGCATAGCTGGTAACCTGTTTTATCCCGGGAAAGTTTTCTCTCAGATGGACGATAACCTGGCTCAGGTCCCTGGTTTTCATTATCAGGCTGTTGGCATCCTGGAGGAAGACATTTTCGCCGCCGTGCAGCAGCCACAGGGCGACGTTCCGGAAGGACTCGTTAGGGGGGTCATCAAGAACCATGCTGACTACTTTCTGCATACCGCCGGAATGCCCGGATTTAAGGGTGATTTCCATTATTTTGGCCCACATCTCACGGGCTGTGGAGATGTCTCTTTTGATATCGGACACCGGACGCAGCTCAAAGGTTTTGCCCTTGTAACAATTACAGAATTTGCATTTGTTCCAGGGACAATTGCGGGTAACCCGGATGAGTAAAGAGTTGGACTCGCTGGGGGGTCTGACCGGTCCTATTTCAAAAGAATATGCCATCTAAGCCGCCTTACCGGATACCTTTGTCAGTTTTCAGTTCCTCGTGTCTGAATCAACTGCTGATAGCGAAATAACATTTAATTGATTATATGATAGTAGGGCGATAAAATAAAGAGGGTATCAGTATGTCAAGCAATCCGGTAAAAATATCCATAAAAGTATCCCCTGATGCCGGTCGGAATGAAGTAGCCGGACAACTGGATACTGCCTGGCGGATAAAGATTGCCGCTCCTCCGGATAAAGGCAGAGCTAATAAAGAGCTAATTGATTTTCTTAGCAAGACTCTCGGTGTTAAGAGGAACAGTCTCAGCATTCTTAGAGGCCATGCCAGCCGCAATAAACTGATATCTGTGGAAGGGCTGACTCAGGAAGAAGTTAACTCCCGGCTTTCCCGGCATCTTAAACCTGAGTCCTGATTTCCAGATGTCAGAATGGGGTAAATTTTGCTGCGTTCATCTTTCTTTTTTTACCCATAAATGCTCGCCATCAGTAGTGAATTCAATAGTACCGTTTTCATCGGTGCGGTAAACGCGGTTTTCCGGACCCAGATATTCACCCAGCCGGTTAAGGACTTCCGTACTTGGATGGCCGAAGGTGTTATCCGCTCCGACGGAGATAACGGCAATCTGGGGCCTGGCGGCATTTAAAAAGCCGGCAGTGGATGAGGTGGATGAGCCGTGGTGCCCGACTTTCAACACGCTGCAGGACAGGTCGGCGCGTCGGCTTATCAG
This sequence comes from uncultured Dehalococcoidales bacterium, assembly GCA_964541585.1. Lineage (GTDB taxonomy): Bacteria > Chloroflexota > Dehalococcoidia > Dehalococcoidales > UBA3254 > CAZIQW01. The sequence goes on from CAZIQW010000111.1 coordinate 2,937, forward strand.
GTTTTCTTCGGTCGGTTGTCCAACGTCCGCCATGAACAGGAAGCTGATGCGGTCATGGGTCAGGCGCATTACAATACCGTTATCGTCCATATCTTCCCTGAAGTCGCCGGAAAGAGTATTCTCAGGGTTGAGGACATCCAGAATCGCACCGTTTCTTAAGACGATTTGCTGTCCGGCCATGGCCAGCGTATACTGGATATTTTTGGCTTCTATCAGGTTCAGCCATTCTTGAAAAAATGGTGAATCGGGGGTCAGGTTAGGCGCCAGCACCTGTCTGACCTTATATCTGTGCAATACCTCTATCAGACCGTTCAGATGGTCAAAATGCGGATGAGTCAGGACCACCAGATCGAGGCTCCGGTCCCAGAAGGGCATTCTGCGGCTAAGCTCGAGACAAACAGCCTGCGGGCTGGGACCGCCGTCAATCAGGATATTTTGATTTCTGTTCCGGACAAATATGGCATCTCCGGTCCCTACATCCAGGATGCTGACGCTTAAATTGTGGTCCGGCATCGTGGCCGCGGTGAAAGAGGTGAGGAAGGCAATCACCAGGAGGGGAGGAATAATCCACTTTTTAGGGATCCTATCATAGATATCAGCCGTGCGGTCGATAGCCTGCCTGGCACTACCGGCGATGCAGGATGTGATTTTAATCAGTTTCCGGTGTTGATACTTTATCCATATCAGGATAAATAAAACGGAATAATACGTCCACAGAAGTGTCCTGCCGGCATTACTGCTGGCAGCTGCCCAGGATAACCCGGCGAAGGCATTGACCATCCACAGCATGTAAGAAAGGAACGGCCAGGCAATCCAGCCGGCAATTTGTCCTGCCGGATTACTGACCAGGCCGGCAAGGGCTGTCAAAACGCCGGTGATGATAATAAAGGGTAATGCCGGTGCGATTAAGAAAGTTGAGACCGGGCCGATAAACGAGATAATGCCGAAATTATAGGCAATGATGGGCCAGACGGCAATGATTGCTCCCAGAGTGATGCTGAAGCTGTCGGTAATTAATATAACCGCTCTGGCCCTGAAATCCTCTTCATTGAGCCTGTCACGGACGATTTTCCGGGAAATCTCCTGAAGGAACGGAGCTATAAAGATGATTCCTGTCATGGACAAAAAACTCAGTTGAAAAGAGACGCTCCACAGTATCTGGGGCGTGATTCCTGCCATGACAGCGGCGCTGAAAGCCAGGGCTACAAAAGCATTTTTCTGCCTTCCCAGTAATTCCGCCAGAAGAAATATGCTGGCCATTATTGCGCTGCGGATTACCGGGGCCTGCATGCCTGTCATCAGGGCGTAAAACCAGATAACCAGAAGCGCCAGCCAGACGTAAGTATAATGGCGGCGGCCGAATATCCGGAGACCAATGGTAATCAATAGCCCGGCAACGATACCCAGATGGATGCCCGAGATAGCCAGCAGGTGGGCTGTCCCGGTGATGGATAAGCTGGTCTTCAAAGAATCCGGTATGGTGCTTCGGATGCCCAGAACGATGCCCTGGGCCAGTGAGGCCTGCGGTTCCGGCAGGGTGGAGGATAAGGAGCGGGATAAATTTTTTCGCAGTGCATAAATCCATTCGAGGGACTTCAAGCTCTCCTTTTGCCCCGAAAACTCAATGTCCGGATAAAACATGACGGAATGAATTCCTGTATGCGACAGGTAAGCCCGGTAGTCGAAGTCTTCGAATTGGGGCGGGCTTTCTAATTTTCCCTTTATCAGCAAAATATCACCGTACTGATATTCGGGATAGCGGGGTACGAATAGCAGGATTTTCCCGCTGAGTTTTTGCCAGTTTGAGCCGGTACTGATTTCCCGGGCAGAGACTTCGATATGAGTGACTCTGTCTTTCACATCAGGCTCGGCGCTGATGACCCCTTTTATCTCCTGTACTCCGGAACCGTTATAGGAGGCGGCCGGGCTGCTTTCGGAGACACTGATTGGATAATAAAAGGCGGCCCCGAAAAACGCTATCAGGAAGGCGGCGGTAAAAATTAACGGTCTCTTCTTTTCCCTGACCAGGAATATCAGGGAAAGGGGTATGAGCCCGGTAACCATAAGAACCGGTGACAGATTAAAATGCGAGCCCAGGAAAATACCCAGCACCCAGGCGCAGCTTATGGTAACGAGAAGCATGACGGGTCCTATTCTCCTGTAGTCACAAGGTCTTTGATACTCTCGTAAGTAGTCTCTCCGATTCCCGGCACTTCGGTTAGCTGTTTGATATTGCGGAAAAATCCGTTAATCTGGCGGTATTCAATAATAGACCTGGCTCTGGTTTCACCGATACCGGGGAGAGATTGCAGTAGCCAGATATCAGCGTGGTTGATATCCACCTTCTGGGGCTGTTGGTCTTCGTCAACCGTGGGGACATAAATCGATATCCGCGAAAGGTCTGCGTTATCATCCATTCCTCCGGAAGCCTGAAGGATGCTTTCAAGGCTGTCGCCGCTTTTAACGGGATATATGCCCGGGTTCGCTACGGCCCCTGTAACAGAAATATCGCCGGTAAAAGAACGGGGTTGCGGAGGAGTAATGACCAGGGGGTCGCCTTTATCAAGACGCAGCCAGATAATGAGGCTGCTGATAAGAATAGCCATTATCAGGAGGAACGTAACCAGTAACCAGAACCTGCTCAGCTTATCAGGGGTCATAATAAGCCTCCAGGGGTAACAAAAACTCTAAATATGAATTTTTATTTGCCTCTTAAAGCAGCTTTGAGTTCCTCTTCGGTATCTGTATGAGTCAATGCGATAATCTGGTCCCCGGATTGAATTTGCGTCTCCGGCGTCACCATCTGGGGTCTCTCCTCTTTTCTGATAACTAACGCCAGTACGCTGCCTGAAGGCAGCTTTAAATCCTTTACATTCTTCCCCACGCTTTTTGAGTCATCCGTTATTTTGATTTCTACAATTTCGACTCCCTCTTCCTGGATGCTGAGAAGATGGGTAAACGTATGGGTGGGTACTTCCTGTTGGATGTGCTCCATGATAACGTTGGTGCTGCTAACGGTAACATCGATGCCCAGCGTACGGAAAATGGCCTCATTCCTGGGATTATTTATCCGGGAAATGGTGCGGGGTACCTTGAACTTATACTTGGCTAACTGACAGGCAACCAGGTTGTCTTCATCGTCTCCGGTGACAGCAATCAGCATATCCGCCCTGGAAGTGCCGGCTTCGGTCTGGATAATTGTTTCGCAGCCGTCACCGAGCAGGCAGATGCTTCCCAAATCGCTGCAAATATAATCGATTCTACTTCTCTCTTTTTCGATAACCAGCACTTCGTGGCCCTCGGCCAGTAACGCCTTTGCCAGATGATAACCGACTTTGCCTCCACCGACCACAATTATATACATTAATGACCTCTGTTCTCGATTATACTGTCTCTTAACAGCTGGGTGAATATTATGGTTGGGCTGAAAGTCTCCAGTCCGAAATTGGCATACAATTCGCGCCGGTACGGGTCGTAAATACGCAGCAGCACCCTGGGGACCTTGAAGACATGCCTGGCTATCTGGGCTGCCAGGATATTGCGGTTATCCCCCTGGGTAACTGCAACAAAGGCATCGACTTCCTCAATTCCGGCTTTCTGTAAGGTCTCATCATTGGTGCCGTCACCTACCAGAGCGGTACCCTTAAAGCCGGTGGGCAATCTTCGGAAGCTGTAGTCATCGATGTCAATTATGGTAATCTGGTGACCCTCGGCATCCAGTGTTGTTGCTAATTGGGCGCCGGTCCTTCCGCAACCCATAATCAGTATTTTCATTTACTCTTCCTGCTGCTCATGATATTGGGAATACAGCATTACCTGGCAGGGAGCATTTTTCAAAATATAAGGCACAACGCTGCCCATGGTAAACTGTCCGAAGCGCCTTTGATATCTTACTCCCATCAAAATCAGGTCAATCTTTCTTTCTACTGCTTCGTCTATAATTGTAGGCGCTATTTCCCGTGCCTGAAGTAAGTCGGTTTCCAGTACATAATCTTCGGAATCGGCCACCTTCTCCATGCGGTCCAATAGCTCTTCGGCGCGCTGGGTTTCAGATTCTATTTCTGCTTCCAGGGGCAGAGAGCGCTTGATGGTGATAACATACATGGCATATAGTTTGCTCTTATCTTTCTTGGCTATCCAGCAAGCCATTCGCATGGTATCTTCATCAGCGTCCGTCCCCGTTACGGGTACCAGAATCCGGTGAAATATTGGTTGTTTTTTCTGGTCAGTCATAAGCAATTATGTATTATAGTCTTATTGTCCTGTTTTAATCAATAATCGTTTCGCTATTGTTTTAACCCGCCCGACTTCTGCGAACAAATATAAAATATAGAATTAAACCGATGGCCATCCAAGTAATGCCTACCCAGCGACTGTACGGCTGGGTGATAAGGATTGCCACCCAGATGCCGGCGGTAAATATCATACCCAGGATTGCTGTGACCGGTAAAAAATACCCCCTGATTTTTATATTGCCGAGATCGGAAGAGCGTCGTGTAGGGAAAGAGTGTAGGATAGGGTGTA
>CAZIQW010000112.1:0-7418 GCA_964541585.1 uncultured Dehalococcoidales bacterium
AGCTTAATCATAATCACTGTTCTGGCCCTGATAATAGTTTCCTTGTTTGGTTTGACAGTTGGAATTTCGAATCCTGCCTCGGCTCAAGAGCCAACTCCTACACCCTCACCCTCTCCTTCACCAACAATAATTCCGCCCTGGCCACCAGATTCAACACCATTACCTGGAGAAGGGATTACCGTGAGACCGGCGCGGGCTACCTGGGATACCGGTTGGTTCCAGCTTGAAGTTTACATCCGGGCACTCGAAGACCTGGGTTACACTGTTAATCGTCCCACAACTCTGGACAATCCACCTTTTTACGAATCAGTAGCCCTGGGTGATATTGATTTCTGGGTCAATGGCTGGATACCCCTGCACAATTCTTACCTGGAAAATATCCAGGATCAGGTTGAACTGGTTGGATATGTCGCCGAGGGTGGGGCACTTGAGGGATACCTCGTCGATAAGAAGACCGCAGATGAGTACAATATTACCAGTATTGAAGATTTCAAGAATCCTGAAATCATTGCCCTTTTCGATAGAGACGGAAATGGGTTAGCTGAACTGGTAGCCTGCCCTCCCGGATGGGGATGTGAGCTTGTCATTGAAAATCATCTGGATGCCTATGAGTTGCGCGACTATGTCGAGCCTATCAGAGCACAGTATTCCGTTTCTATGGCCGATGCCATTTCCCGGTATGAGTCAGGTGAACCTATCTTCTTCTATACATGGACACCGAACTGGACAGTTGGTATCCTCACCCCGGGCGTCGATGTTGTTTGGATCTCGGTCCCATTTTCCTCTTTGCCTCCAGACCAGGAACAGTATGAAGATGAAACTATTATTTCGGGTTTGGTGGGTGCGGCTGGGGACCAGGACCCTATCAACCTTGGTTTCCCGGCTAATGATATCCGCCCGGTAGCCAACAGTGAATTCATGGAGGAAAACCCGGCAATTCGAGCTCTCTTCGAGGCCGCTAGTATTCCTCTGGATGATATCTTTGCCCAGAATGCCCTGATGTTTGCGGGTGAAGACCGGGAAACTGATATAATACGGCACGCAAATGAATGGATTGAGGAAAATCGGTTATCCTACAACACCTGGCTTTACCAGGCTCTATCGGCTATCGAAGAATAATATGCCGGATTTATCTGGCAGATTTCAATCATAGTTGTCATTGAGGAGAATATGGCATTCAGGTCGGTATTTGCCGTATCAAGCGCATCAAGAGAAAGCTTGGCCTGCGCTGCAAACAGAAGAGAAAATTTAAGGCTACTACTGATTCAAGGCATAAGCTGACGGTAGCCGAGAATCTTCTGGGACAGCAATTCAAGGTTAGTGCGCCAAACAGGGTAAGCGATATTACCTATGTGCCGACCGACGAAGGCTGGTTGTATTTGGCGGGACATAAGGATTTATTTAGCGGTGATATCGTCGGATATGCCATGGGAGAACATATGACAAAAAACCTGGTCAGGGAATCTTTATTGCGGGCAGTGGAAGCTAAATGTCCAGTCCAGGGCTTAATACACCATTCTGACCGGGGCAGCCAGTATTGCGCCTATGATTTCAGTAATCTTCTGAAACAGCAAGGTTTTATCGCCTCGATGAGCCGCAAAGGTAATTGTTACGATAACGCCCCAATGGAGAGTTTCTGGTGCGGTAGGATGGATTTAATGGACACCAAAGTCAAGGGGAAATAGAATAGAGATGGAGGTGTTCTAATGAAAGGGATTCCCCAGGGCAGGTATAGCAAGGAGTTTAGGGAAGAAGCCGTAAAACTGGTCACGGAATAGAAGCTAAATTCACAGTATTGGTTCTGTCCTACAGTACATAAATGGGTACCCTCATGAAAATACTTCCTTATCATCTTCGATTTGGCAAAGTCTATTCCAGCAGCATAAACTGAAAGTAGATGCTTTACGAATTGCAGCAAGGCAGCTTCTATATGAAGATGAAATGGAGGAATCCGAAATGAAAATTTCCTATATCAATCCCCCACAATTGGTCACTCCCCGAGGATACTCTCACGCAGTATCCGTCAGTGGTGATTTTTCGACCATTTATATTGGCGGCCAAAATGCGATAGACGGGCACGGGAACCTGGTCGGCAAAAACAGTCTGATAGAGCAGACCGGACAGGTGCTGGATAACATTGAAACCATTCTTGCCAGCGTGGGAGGGAATCTCTCCAGCATTGTGAAACTTGATATCAATCTGCTCGTGGGACAAAATCCACAGGAAGGTTTTGCGGCCTTCCTGCAAAAGTGGGATAACAACCAGAATTTTCCCGCGATCACCGTGCGTTTTGTGAGCGGCTTAGGACGCCCTGAGTGGCTGGTGGAAATAGATGCCGTCGCGGTTGTCAATAAATCAATAGATTAGCGCTGCAATTTGCATTACGGTTACTTGAAAATAATCCATATTCCCTTAATCCGCCGAGAATTTTCCAACCGTGTTTCTGTTCAGGTAGCCTCTCAGGTATTTAATGTTTGATGAGTTCCACCTGAGGGAATAGAGCTGTTATCTCTTTTGAACAGGAGTGTTTTGATTATGAAGGCTGCAAAACAGGAAATAATACGACCCCGAAAAATGCTGTATGAGGTTCGTAGGTCTGTTTCAGAGATTCTCAACAAACCGTTTACAGAACGCGTTGACCACCAAATCTTCAGACCCGACAAGCAAATATTAGCCCTCTGGGCTGCGGAATGCGCCGAACGTGTGCTGCCTTTTTTTGAAGACAAATATCCTGGCGATGACAGACCACGTAAGGCAATACAGGTGCTCCACGAGTGGGTAAATAGCGGCATATTTAGTATGGCGGTTATACGCAGAGTTTCACTCTCAGCCCATGCCGCTGCCAGGGGGAAGAAAGAGCCTGACGCTATTTTTGCCGCGCATGCGGCAGGCCAGGCCCTGTCGACAGCACATGTCCCCACCCATGCTCTGGGTGCTTCTCTTTACGCCATCAGAGCTGCTGCTGCCCATTCCGGAAACAATTATGATGGTTTTAAAGAACGTGATTGGCAGTTAGAATTATTACGTGAATATGCCCGGCATAAATGAATACTTTAGCCAGCAACTAGGATAAGAAGCATTTTCATAACATTATCACAGCTAAATAACCATCTATGGTAGCACTGTCCCGGTCCAGGGACATTTAAGACAGGCATAAATATTTCTGGCCGCAGTTTGACCTGTATCCTTCCGTAATGAAAGCTCTTTTTCTTCCGGACAATGGATATGGGAAAGTACGTTCCCAAGAGCCTGGTCGACATTTAACATTGTTACTGATCATCTTTCCTCCACCAGATTAAAGCCCATTTTGAGTATCCTTCATGGATAAAGACTGAGGAATCTTTTAATTCACTGAATTTTTGCTTTAAGAACCTGGTTAACCGGGACATTTCTTCCATAGTAAAAATCTCGGTACGCCACTGCAAGTCATTGATGGCCTGTTCGATACTGGAAAACTGGACCTTGATCCGGGAGCGGAGGACTTCCACGTTAGCCTGAACACCCATTTGAAACAGCAGGTTGCAGATATAGATATACGGCGGGTGCTTCTTCCCATTCCGCCCGATTACTTTATATACTTCCCAGTCAAACGGAAGATGAATGATAGGGAAAGTGAGATAAGCAGCCTGCCGGGTAATAGAAATGATGTGGGAGAGGGCTTCTTTCATATCCCCGGACATCAAGGAGCGCGAAGCTACGACTACATCATGGGGGCTTATCTGCCGGTTGGTGCAGGCGTCTTTCCATGATGAATTGATATACCGGATATTGCTGATTCCGTTACTTTCCGCATTTTCCTTTAAATGTTTCAGCATCTCCGAGGAGAGGTCCAGAGCGGTCACGATTTTAGCCCTTTTCGCCAAAGGGACCGCCAGTGTGCCCGGGCCGCAGCCGATATCCAGGACACTCCATTCCGGTTTGACTTCGATCCGGGCTAGCACTTTGGAGATATAATCATCTTTGTCCAGCTCTTCTTTACCTTCTGCAACGCGGCTGATTCGTTTATTGAAACTGGCCGCCCGCTGGTTCCAGAGCTCTTTGCGGGAACAGTTGCTTTTGCCCCAGTGGGAGACCGAGGACTCAGCCTGCCACATGGCATTCCAATCGATTGTATTAAAGTCCATCTTTCACCTCAAATTAGTTAGTTTATTCTTTTTCGCGGTAATACTTGCCGCTGGCACAGGCCCTGCAAACCGTTTTACCCTCACGAATTACATCCCGGCCATCCATGATTCTTTCGCCACAAATGGCGCAAAAGGCCTTTTTCTGAGGAGGTCCCGGCAAATCGGTTTCCGGGATATTGACCCTTACTTCCTGCAAAATCACCATGTCGTTATCCGGAGTCTGCGCGATTTTGCGGGAAACCTCCTCAATGGGACCGTTGCTGTCAAAGCTTTCTTTGATTGATGCTCTCAAAGCTTTGCCGGTGTCCAGATTGATAAAGGTGGCAGCGAACTTGCCGTAATCGATATACTTCAGGGAACGGTGCCCCAGAGAACAACCGGTAACAACCTGGACGGCATCCGTCATGCAGCGGTCAATTTCCGCATAGACTATCAGGTTTTTGTTTTTAACGCCGGGGTCAAGTCCCAGTGCCTTCATGGCTGCCAGGGTCATCTTGGTCCCCAGAGCGATTCCAGCGCAGACGTGCCCGTGATAATCCCCTGCCTTTTTCAGATAAAACTCAAAATCGTTCATGAATCCTCCTAAATTAATAATATTTTTACTTTCAGTGGATGGTATACAATCCTCCAACGGCACACAGATTTTACGATTGATTCCGGAATCTACATCTAGTACTTTTACCTTGATGTTATAAACTTTTTCCAGGTTATCATCAGTCATTACTTTTTCCGGAGTTCCTATATCGAGGAATGTGCCTTTCTGCATCAGGGCTACTTTGCTGGAGACCAGGAAGGCATGATCGGGAAAATGCGAGGTCATGATAATAGGCAAACCGGTGGCCGACAACCTCTGGACAATCCTTAACAGACGGACCTGGTTACCGAAATCCAGGTGGGAGGTCGGCTCATCCAGCAATAACAGGGAGGGCTGCTGGGCCAAAACTCTGGCAAACATCACCATTTGTCTTTCTCCGCCGCTGATCTGGGTATACGGCTTATCTCTCAGGTGGGCGATTCCCATGGCTTCCAGAGACTCTTCGGCAATGCGGATGTCTTCGGGACCCGGCGATGCCAATAGTCCCAGGTGAGGAGTCCTGCCCACCAGGACAGCATCCAGGACCGAGAAAGGGAAGACCGGCTGGTGCATCTGGGGTACATAGCCGATAGCCCGGGCTATCTCAGCCCGCGGCAACCGGGAAATGTCCCGTTTATTGATCGTAATGTTTCCCAGGTGCAGCTTAACCAGGCTGTTGAGGCATTTCAGCAGGGTGGTCTTACCGCAGCCGTTGGGTCCCAGAATTGACAGGACTTCTCCTTCTTCCACGGTGAAATTAACATTGGCGAAGCCGCTGGTCTTAGATGGATCATAATGATAAGAGGCTTCCCTGACCTCTAATTTCAAGCCCATCCTTTGCCTCCTCGTTTCAATAGATAGATGAAGAAAGGCGCCCCAATGATGGCCGTCAGTATCCCGATGGGTATCTCCACGCTGGCCACCAGCCGGGCGATATCATCTATCAGCAGCAAATACGCCGCTCCCAGCAGCAGGCACACCGGTATTAAACTTTTATGGTTTGGTCCCACCAGTAGACGCCCAATATGGGGGATGACCAGTCCCACCCACCCGATGGTACCACTGATGCAAACAGCTGAGGCAGTAATCATGGTGCAGCAAAGCACAATGATGGTGCGCAGCTTTCCGGTATCAACTCCTAATGCCTGGGCTTCTTCTTCCCCCATGGCCAGGACGTTGAATCGCCAGCGAATCAGGATAAGGATGGTAATGCCTATCAGCATGGGGATTGCCGCGAAGAGCAAATCCTGGCTTTTAATAGAAGCCAGGCTGCCCATCAACCAGTAAGTGATTGCGGGAAGTTGGTCGATGGGGTCAGCGGCATATTTCATCAAGGCCAGAAAGGCCCCGAACAGTGACCCAATAGCCATACCGGCCAGAATCAGGCTAAGAGTGGGATTACCCTTTACTACCCGACTGAGGAAAAAGGAAACACCAACGGCCATCAGGGCAAAACAAAAAGCCGATATCTCGATGGCAATCCAGTTGCCGGACAGCAAAATCGCCAGGGCGGCCCCTAAACCGGCGCCCTGGGAGACTCCCAGGATGTCCGGCGAGACCAGGGGATTGCGGAAAAGCCCCTGGAAAGAAGTCCCGGCCAGAGCCAGACTGGCTCCGATCAGCATCGCTGCCAGTATTCGGGGCAGACGGATTCCTATGACTATCGTATCCCAGATATCGGGATATGTATGAGCTATTGGTATAACTTGAGATACCGCATCTTTGGCAAAATCCGGTGTGATACTATACATCAGGACTGTAAACTGATATAGCAGCACCTTGATTACATCTAAAGGTGAGACCGGATATCTGCCCAGGACAAAGGAAATGATGAAGAGCCCCACCAGTATCATCAGCAAGATGGTAACAGCCGGTACCTCGCTAATTTTCCGGAAACGAAAAGAAGCCGATTTTCCGGAATTTGACTTTAATTTTGTAGCAGTTGCCATATCTCTCTAACTCGGATTAGCTAATAGTCTTTCCAGTTCCTGGTCTGTCAGAACATAATGGAAGAATTTAGAATAAAACTCCTTAACCTTAGCTTCCAGATCCAGGTCTTGGGTTTTCTCAGGGTAGAGCTTATTTATCATCCAGTACATCCCCACCATCTGGCAGGGGCCGGGAGGACCATCAAACCAGGAGAACGGATTGTCCGGACGGATGGCAACCTGTTTGTTTTTCACTGCTCTCAGTTGGTCCCAGCGCGAATCGCTCAAAATCGTCTTATATAGAGTCGCCTGGCTGCCCCTTCCGATAATCACCATATCCGGATCCCAGAGCAGGATTTGCTCCAAAGAAGCCTCCGCCATGCCGTAGCCGGGCTTGAGGGTAACCTGGGCTACGTTGATACCGCCGCAGAATTCCAGCAGCCGGGTGTGCATGGAACCGACCGGATCGGTACTGAAGCCTTCCTTCCCCTCCGCATAATAGACCCTAATCCGGTCTTTCTCCGGGATGTCCGCTGCAATCTTCTCTACATAGCTCATCGCTTCTTTATAATAGGTGATCAGACTTTCTGCCTGGGTCTGCACGCCCAGCAGGTCTCCCAGAAAGCGGATTTCGGCTTCGTATCCTGTCAGAGCATCATCGGCGTAATTAGTCGTCTCTTCCCCGGCTCTAAGCCCTACTACAGGGATTGGGCCGAACTTATCCTGCCTTTCATTGATGTTGTCTTCCGTACCTTCCAGAATGATGTCCAGCTTGGCCGCGATAAAGGTTTC
>CAZIQW010000113.1:0-7363 GCA_964541585.1 uncultured Dehalococcoidales bacterium
AGATCTACACCCTATCCTACACTCTTTCCCTACACGACGCCTTCCGATCTTGGAAATAGACCTAAATAGTTACTAATATTGAAGATAAAATGCAGGAGGACAATTAATGAGCGGCAAATATGATCAGTATATCTTTACTCCACCCCATTTACGGTTATCCATGAAGTCGGACGGCAGCGTCTTTTTCGATGGGCTGATGTGCGGCCACAAATTATTAGGCGTTGACTTTACGATAGGTCATCAGTTTGTCACCAAGCCGTTTAAAGGGGATAATCCCTGTCACACTCACCCTTTCCAGGAGTTTATGGCATGGTTCGGCAGCAATCCCTATGATCCGAATGATTTCCAGGCTGAGATTGTGTTCTACTTTGGTGAGGAGATGGAAAAGCACGTATTCACCCGTCCTACAATAATCTCGTTGCCTCCGAATTTGCCGCATCATCCGTTTGAAATCACCCGCGTGGATAGTCCGATAATTCAAATTGAAGTTATGATAGGCCATAAGGATGCTCCCGTAACGCCCGTCTTTGAGAAGGACAAGGACTACAGCCCGTTAACAATGGTAAACCGCGAGTATCTATAAAAGTACAGCAGTTACAAAATCGATTAACGGGAAACTCCTGGAATTGATTTAAGGAGAGAAAATATGCCGGAAGATACAATTATCCAACAGTATGCTGATTTTGCACTGAAGACCCGGTGGGAAGACCTGCCGGCCTCTATTGTGCAGGAGACCAAGATGCTCCTGATGGACTCAATAGGCTGCGCACTGGTTGCGACCCAAACCGACAAGGGGAAAATCAATTTGTCTCTGGCAAAAAGGTTCGGAGGTCCGCCGGAAGCTTCGGTCATCGGCAGCGGCTTCAAGGTAGGCCTGTCTACAGCGACCACAGCCAACGGAGAATTGATGTATACCCCCGACTTTATTGCCATGGTCGCCAGCGGCAATGAACCATCTTATGTGCTTCCGGCTCCCCTTTCCATGGCGGAGAGCCTGGGAGTTTCAGGCAAGGAATTAATCCTGGCTACGGCTATCGGGATGGAAATTTCGACGCGTTTAGCCAGGGCTACACTGCGGCAGACCATCGATCCCGGTGACCCTAAACCGGTACAGGTCCCGCATCATTTGAAACGCCACGGAAATGCCTATTCCAATTTTGGCGCGGCAGCCGGGGTGGGAAGGCTGGCAGGGCTTGACCGGACCCAATTAGCGCATGCACTGGGAATCGCGGGGCATCTTTGTATCGTCATGACACATGGCAGGTACGGCTCGGCCGGCAAGCGCTGGACAATGAAATACGGTGCACCCGGATTCCAGAGTACCGGGGCAATTGCTGCCGTGCTGTATGCCCAGATGGGATATACCGGTGATTTGACCCAGCTGGATGATGCGGAGAACGGTTTCTGGTATCTAGCCGGCTACCTGGACTGGTATCCCAAACATCTCACCGAGGAATTGGGGAAGACCTGGCTGTACAATTACCGGATGCAATATAAACCCTATCCTACCTGTGCCATATGGCATGGCTCGCTGGATTGTCTGCGCGAGATTATTGAAAAAAATAATTTGTCTCCTGAAGAAATTGAGAGCGTCAAAGCCTATCCGCTGGTACATTATGACCATCCATTGTATGGCAATGCAGAGTTAAATGAAATTTGCGATTGTCAGTTCAATGCCCGTTACATACTCTCCGTAGCTGCCCACCGGGTTAAGATAGGCATAGACTGGCTGGATCCGGATACGATGAATAATCCCGGCATCCGCAGCTTTATGAATAAGGTTACCTGGGAACCGCGTGTCACTCCTTCATCCAGAATTCCTGGTTCTTTGATGTCCCGGGTCGAAGTAGTAGCCCGCGGACAAGAATTCGTGGTGGAAAAAGATGATATACATGGGAGGTCCGGAAATGAATTTGCGATGACCCAGGATGAACTGGCGGCCAAATTCAGGCACAATGCCAATCGGGTCCTGCCAAAGGTAAAAATCGACAGAGCGGTTGAGAGCTTCCTTAAACTTGAAGATGTGAAGAATGTCGAGCAGGTCATGAGGGAAGTAACACTGTAATCCGGTTACGGCCCGACTATCAAAAATCTTTCAGCCCCGAATGCAGTAAACTAGGTTTAGGTGTTTGAAGAAATCACCGGCCGGCAAATAACGCCAGCCGGTGATTCGGTTTCTTTCCCGTGCTGCTTTAAGGCCAGAGCTCCCTGGCAACGTCGTCCAGCCCAAGCTCCAGCAGCTTCTTTTTACTGGGTTTGGCAGTTTTCGGGTCCCAGTCCATTTCGAGCATGTATTCCCTGTCCATTAACTCCTCATCCAGGGTAACCCCCTTCCAGGGGCCGTCGGCCATTGGAGGGATACCCATTATCCGGCCCGGGACTTTGAACTGCAAAGAGTTGAGACCTTCGCGGATATTGAAGGCCTGGCGTAAATCATAAATCCGCTCGCCGGTCTTGAAGATTTCATCGAAAGTGAGGTCCCAACCGGTAACGGCTTTCATGAACTCGAAGAAGGTATCCACATGGGGATAAGCTCCTGCCAGGAAACCGCAGAGGCCGGTGGATTGAACGAAACAGGCCAGACTGTGATTTAATCTGGTGGCCGGGCCCCGGCCAATCTGGGATTTGGGGTCCATCGGCGGCAGGGGGACACCGTTACGGATAGCGCCCAGGCCGGTATTATGCCTGCCCGGGGTGGGGTCCATCCGATATGATATTGCCCATTGAAGGCCGTACCTGGGATCATGGGCGGGTATTTCCTGTCCCTGAATATGCACAGCATACTGGTCGGCGCCCTGGCCGATCCTTTCGGCGGCCATCCTGGCTCCGTCCGCCAGGATGTCTCCAAATCCTTCCCGCTTGCCTATCATGTCAGTTAGCTTCACTATAGCTTTATGGTTACCCCAGGTCAGGTCCAGGCCCCCGGTTTCCTTACGGGTAATAAGCCCTTTCTCATAGCATTCCATAGCAAAACCGATACAGGAGCCAACAGAGATGGTATCCAGCCCGGCGCGATTGCACAAGTCACAGGCCATGATGATAGATTCCAGGTTGTCATTCAGGAGGTTGGTACCGAACATCCCCAGGGACTCGTATTCCGGCTTGTGGGCGCCGGCGGGGTAATTATATTCAGTCCCGGCCTGCATATAGCCGCCGCATCCCAGGGGGCATTGGTAGCAGGCGTATTTTTTCTCCTGGAGCGCCATTATATGATTGGCGTCCAGTTTTTCCACCGTCGGGAAATCGACTGCCTGTATTCCGACCCAGTTTTTAATCGGAGAATCTCCTTTAGTTGCACAGGGCATCAATATCGCCGGAGTGCCGAATCGCTTCAATCCCTCAGCCGGCCCGGTGAGCAAGGGTATATATTTTTTTCTCAATTCGGCGGCCTTATCAGCATCTGCCACAGGGACCTTAAAATTGCCTCTGACCACTACAGCCTTAAGTCTTTTGGAGCCCATTACAGCTCCCAGACCGCAGCGGGCGGCAGCTCTCCCTTTATTATTAATCACTGCCGAGATGAGGGAGAGTTTTTCTCCCCCAGGCCCGATATAGCAGCTTTCAGCTTCCTTGCCGAATTCATTTTTCAGGATATCGTCAACTTCGGAACAGTCTTTGCCCCAGAGATGTGCAGCATCTTTCAGTTCAGCTTGCCCACTATCGATTACCAGATAGACCGGCTGCGGAGAAATCCCGGTAAAAAAAACGGCATCGTATCCGGCGAATTTCAAATGGGGGCCGAAATAGCCTCCAGCATTGGCGTCTCCCCAGCCGCCGGTCAACGGTGATTTTCCGACTACTACATAACGTGAGCCTCCCAGCGCCGGGGTACCGGTTAACGGGCCGGTAACTATGCCGAAGATATTCTCGGGCCCCAGGGCGTCAACTCCCGCTTTCTGATGACTGAAGATGACCCGGGCTCCCAGACCGTAGCCGCCGATATATTCGCGACACAGCTTTTCGTCCAGAACCTCGTTTTTAAGCTTCTTTTCAGTCAGGTCCACCCATAGAATTTTCCCCAGATATCCGTTTGCCATGTTTTGTTGTTACTCCTTAATCTGTTTTTCCACAACGAGACCGGTCGCCACGGTTTTTTTGCTCTTGCTCCTTCGGATTATCGTTATGGTAGACTATACGCCAAATCAGTGTCAACAGCAGGGTTACCGCAAGAAGCCATTACTGGAATAATACTTACAAATATATCGAAATCGATATATAATTGCAAGCTTTAGCGGCAAACAGTCTGAGGCTTTTTCATTTTCAGTGTCACTAACATTGCCACTGTCGCCCCAGCGAAAAGTGGGGGACTGCCGCCCGCTTTGAGCGGGCACAGAGACGAGATGAGGAGACGGGTAGATTCCGGCTCGGGGGCCGGAATGACATTAATTGGGGCCGGAATGACAAAACGAAAAGACTTTGCCATGCGCCCAGGGCGCACTACTGAGTAATGAAAATGGCTTATTTTCAAAGCATCCTGGGCAAACAGTCCAGCGCTTGAAGGTCCGAAATTGAATGGTAAATCGGATACGGAACCGGCAAACAGGAAGATTGGAGTAAAAATGGAAATACTGGTTAAGAGTGATGCGGTATCATAAAGATTTGAGTACGCGTAATGCCCTGAGGGTAACCCATTTATTCGCCTGTTTTTTAACTCCAAAATCAATCCAGGTTTTTCCTGAATAGTCATATTCCAGGGCCCAACGCCCCCTGATATCCTGTTTCTCTTTGATTATCTTAAGGGCGTTTGCCAGACGAGGATCATTACCGTAGCCCAGTCCGATCAGAGCCTCAACAAGCTGTAACAGGTCCGTCACATAGAAGACCGGAAAACCAAACTTCCACCAGTTGCCGCTGGGTTTACTGCTGTATCCACAGGGATAGTCTGCCTTTGCCGGGTCCGTGCTGAAAATAAAATCCACACCGGCGTTAATAGCTTTGTGGATTAAAGAAGTCCTTTTTCCCTCCGGCAGTTTGCTGAAAGCCAGCATTACTTTCACGGCTCCCCAGGCGCAGGGTAATTTGTTATTAGAGCCGCAGCAGAAGTTAGGCCCGCATTTACCTGCATAGTAACGTAACGGCGCTTTCTTATCCGTCAGGGGCGCAACACCTTCACCGGTGACGCTTCTTGCCATCCACTCGAATGCCCTGTCCAGACGGGGGTCTTCACAACCGAGGTCAAGCAATGCGGCACAGAGATTACCCTGTATACAGTCTGCGGTTCCGGAAGGAAGCCCGTTAACTGTAAAATGCCCATCCCGGGTCAGATTGTGCTCCAGTATATAGGAGCAGGCGGTTTCTACACGTGAATCAATTTTCGGAGAAGCTCCCAGTTGGGCCAGCAAGATTACCGACCAGACCGTTCCTGTGTATTTGGGATAGTAACCATGACCGGGTTGTTCCCAGTAACCTTCTTTCCGCATATTTTTCAGAACCAGCGCAATCTGACCCCCGGTATGAGCTTGTTTCCCTGCCGCCGTCAACTCGGTTTCCCGGGCATCAACCAGGTCACGTAAAGCAAGGTATCTTACTCCCGTATCATCAGTTTCCAGCAGCCAGTCAATTACATCTTTATCCATCATGTCAGTATATTATATCTTAAATCCCGGACGGAATTGAACAGGCTCACGGCGCAGATGTCAAGCATGCCGCAAGAGGGTTAGAGGGTTAATCGAAAAGGGCGATAAAAACTACACAGGGCAAGGTCATCACGGGAAAACCAGGATGTTTGCAGGTCGTTAAAGTCTGGCTCCGCTTAACTGGAGACAAGCCAGCCGGAGCTCTTAATAATAAATTAACATTTAGAAAGTATAATAAAAGTTGTGTAATGTATATTTCGGAAGGCTAAGGTGATATACGGGACACCAACAAAATACAATCGACTGCCGGGGGTGGTTAAGATGACCGATAAAGAAAAGATATTGGTTTGCCGGGAATGTAAGCGTGAGTTCAAGTTTTCCGAATCGGAAATGGAATTTTATGAACAAAGGGGATTTACCGAACCTACCAGATGTCCGCAGTGCCGGAAGCTACGGCGTGAAACAGCAGCTCCAAAAAGTTGTTCCAGATGTGAAACCAGACTGGATACAGCCGCACCTGTATTTTGCTCCGACTGTATGAAGAATATAGAACTTGAATTTGAGATGAAAACCGGGCAGATACAGCAAACCGCGAATGAAGCAATTGCCAGCCTCGAGTCGGTTGAGACTGAAAAGAAAGAACTGGCCGAGCTGTGCCAGCAAAAAGAAAATTTGACAAAGGAACTGGAACTAAAAATGGAAACCTTAGCCCAGGAGTTAGGGGAATTAAATCAAATGTATGCAACCCTGAACAGCTGGTTCCAGCCGACTTTGAACGAGATGGAAAACAGGCTTACACAAAAGCTGGAAGCACTGGAATTGCGACATAAAGAAATCAGTGAGAAGATGCTGCAAATATCCCGGGGGATGGAGGAAATCCAGGACGCGCAGCAGAATATTTCATTAATGGAAGCGATCAAATGCCGGATGAGAGGTTATCAACGGCGGAACACCCAGACAACCTGACGTCAGGCCGGCTCTGCTAATTCCCGGGATTGTAACGACGCTGCTGACCGGAAAATAACCTCAAAAAATTAGTTCCTCAGGAAAACCGTTCGCCTGTTTTTCTTCCCGGTCTGCTTCCCGGGTGAGCATTATTTTTCTTTTCCGTCAATTTTCTCACGGCGAATGAAACAGACACACAAAAAAGACCTGAAGTAGTAATCTGACATAATCTATTACAATATATTTAGACATTGCGCGAGTTCTTTGCCAATATGTTTTTCAGTGACAGAAAACAGTATATGATGGCGGGATAGTGAGGGGGGTAAGCGATATGAAAGTACTGGTTTACAGCACCCGTCCCTATGACCAGGAATATCTGAAGAAAGCCAACCAAGGACAGCATAAATTAACTTTTACCGAAGCGAGGCTGGAAGACAGGACGGCAATGCTGGCTGAAAAATTTCCGGCTGTATGCTGCTTTGTGCAGGATGATTTAGGAACTGCGGTACTCAAACGTCTTCACCATGGGAGTACCCGGCTAATTACTCTCAGGGCTACCGGATTTAATAACGTTGACCTTGAGACAGCCGAGGAACTCGGGCTTACCGTGATGCGGGTGACCAACTATTCGCCTTATGCCGTTGCCGAATTTGCTGTCGGTTTAATCCTGTCTCTTAACCGCAATATTCACCGGGCCTATCATAGAGTGCGGGATAACAATTTCCTGCTCGATGGCCTCCTTGGATTCGATTTAAAGGGTAAAACGGTGGGAGTGGTGGGCACCGGAAAGATAGGCAGTATATTCACCCGTATTATGCGTGGCGTCGGATGTAACCTGCTGG
>CAZIQW010000114.1:0-7296 GCA_964541585.1 uncultured Dehalococcoidales bacterium
CAACCCCACCCTACCCTACACTCTTTCCCTACACGACGCTCTTCCGATCTTGCTGGGTCTTGTTTTCCACCCTTTGAATAGATGGCTCCAGCAATATTACGCTCATGTGGGGCATCGGGTGGAGAGGACGTATTTTCTCTCCCCTTCCCTCGATAAGGACCGTTCCCCCGTAGAAGAACAGAGGGACATCCGAACTGATTTGTGTACCCAGATTTATCAAGTCGCGCAGTGAAAGCTTCAAATCCCAGAGCATGTTCAGACCTCGCAAAACAGCGGCTGCATCACTGCTATCCCCACCCAGCCCCGAACTCAAGGGAATGCGTTTCTCGATGTCAATGAGAGCGCCCTGACCAGACCCGCTGGTGTTTTTCAGCAGAGTGACCGCTTTGGAGACCAGGCTCTTTTGAGCCGACCATTCCGGCAAGTCGCACTTAATTTCAACCTTGAAGCCGGGTTGAAATTTGATTTTATCTACAAAGCTGACAGTCTGTACCACACTGCGGATTTCATGATAGCCGTCCGGTCGTTTTTTCAAAACTTCAAGGGTAAGGTTTATTTTGGCGGGTGCCGTTACCGTCATCATTTATTTTCCAGCCTCAGTAAAAATTTTTTCCAGACGCGCCCATTCTTCCAGAGTCAGGACCTCCGGTCGTTTTTGCGGGGAAACCCCGGCTTTTTGCATTAAGGTTAATACTTCCGGCTTGGGTATATCAAGCCCCTGCGATAAAGAATTAGCGACCTGCTTGCGGGCAGCACAGAATCCGCCCCGGACTATCCTGAAGAAACTCTTTTCACCGGTTACTTCTACCAGTGGTTCGGGATACATCTCGATTTTCAGTATTGCCGAGTCCACTTTGGGAGCCGGGAAAAAGTTGGCAGCCGGGACATATCCGACTATCTCCGGTCTGCCATAGAACTGCACGCTGATAGCCAGTATACTCAGGTCTCCCGGTTGAGCCACAATGTTCCTGGCGACTTCTTTCTGCACCATAACCACCATGACCTGCGGTTTCAGCCTGGCTTCGCAAAAATGGCGGATGATGGGTTGGGTGATATAGTAAGGCAGGTTAGCCACCAGTTTGTACTTCAGCGGTTCAGTTACGGGAAACGGGAACCGTTCTTTTTCCTGCTGAATCAGGCCCAGAGGTTCTACCTTGAGGATGTCCCGGTTAACAATGGAAAAATTCCGGTAATTAGAGAGGGTTTCCTGGAGCAGCTCGACCATTTTATCATCCAGTTCAACCGCGATAACGTAACCCGAATGCTCTGCCAGTTCACGGGTAAGGACACCCAACCCCGGTCCGATTTCCAGTACCACCTCCGAGGGAGACAGTTCCGCTGCCCGGATAATATTTTTTAGAATACCTGGGTTGACCAGGAAGTGCTGGCCTAAACTCTTCTTTGCCCGGAGTTCATATTGCCGGAGCAAATGCCGGGTTTGGGAAAGGAGCGAGTCAGGTTTTGGTAAAGAATCAGACATAGTTTTAATATATAGCCTGGCGCCGGAATTAGCAATCGGGAGGCATGGTAATAATTCAAAAGTCAAAAGGCAAAGGTCAAAATTACAGGTCAATATTTAAAAGGGAGAGAAGGAGTTGATTGAAAATGTCAGGTTACGCCATCCTGTCATTCTGAGCATAGCGAAGAATTTGTCTCATTTTCTGTCATTCTGGCTTATTTCTGTCATTCTGAGCGCAGGGAACAATCCCGGTGTGTGAGGGTTCCCGGATTGTAGTGCGTAACATCAGTTAAGATGTGAGATTTAAGATTTAGGAAACCCTTACCCATTCCTGAATCCACCCCCTACCCCTTTGAGATTTGAGATTTGAGATTTTCCTGGTCTTTGTCTCCTGGTTATTGGTTATTGGTTATTTTTTGGTTATTGTCTCTTGTAATTTGGTTATTTCACCTTTGCCTTTTGAGTTTTGCCTTTTGATTTATTTAAAGAGGCTGTGCACTTGCTCTTGATCCCGCTCCGCGGCTTACTCGAATCAGCCGGCTCTGGCCAGGTATTCCTGCGGCACCCAGATACTACTATTTACCGCTGCTTCCTCTCGGATCTGACGGGATTCATAGCGCTCTGCCGCGCAGGACCCAGCCTTCAACGCCACTTAATTCAAGCAGTCCCACAGATAAAAGGACCGCCAGCAAGAACTCAACCCTGCTATAGCGGATTGCAGGTACAGGGCACCGCTAGCTCCCCATCTAGCACAGCCTCAATCTCATGCTATAGTGTATGCGATTCTTTGTCAAGGACGGTTTTTCATCGTGTTTTTCATCGCAAAGAAAGCGTAGCGGTGGGAACCAGATTATACACGGGATATTCCAATTTCAAGCTCTTCAGCTTCCAGTTTCCGCATTGTTTTTGGGTGCCCGGCTTGCATCCGATATCCGGCAGGATGGTCAGCATTTCAAAGTCTTTCCCGGTGGAAGCATTATCGCTTGGTTTCTCCGGGAACATCACGATGTGCTCCCCAAAAAGATAGATGTTTTCACCTCCCGAGTGCCAGCCGGTGTATCAGCCAGTGCGGCAGCTTCGCCTCCAGCATTTTTTGCTGGGTAATTGAAATGTCATATTCCACGCGGTGAAAGGTAATCCTCCCGGCCTCAGCATCATAAACAGCATATTGAGCCCTTGGGTCATCATTGCGCGGCTGCCCGACGCTGCCGGGATTGATCATTAGTCGCTTGTTCCCCAGCTTGACTTCGGACTCCGGCGCTAGTTCGCTGCCGGAGCAGTGGCGGCCACATTCAAACAGCAGCGCCAGGTGAGAATGACCGATAAGGCAATACCGGGTCTGGAAATGTTTCAGGCTTTCCTCGGCTACGGCCGTAGAAAGGACATATTCCAGAATGGGGTCGCGGGGACTGCCGTGAGCCAGGGTAAAATCACCTTTTTCTAAAATTAGGGGTAAATTTTCCAGGAAACGGATATCATTTTTCTCCAGATGCTGGGTAGTCCAACCGGCGGCTTCAGCGGCTTCAGGATTGAAATAAGAAATATCCAGTTTGTCCGCGGCTGCCCGGTCATGGTTGCCGGCGATGCAGGTATGACAGCGCTCTTTAATAGTCTTAATGCACCGGTGCGGCTCCGGGCCGTATCCGACAATATCCCCCAGGCACCAGACTTCATCAACCCCGCCTCGCCTCTCCACGTCGGCCAGTACCGCTTCCAGAGCAGTCAGATTGGAATGAATATCGGCTAAAATGGCAGCACGCATGATTTTTTCTCCGCAGAAATTGCTGCGCTGATACTGTTTATATTTTTAGATTTTTTTGCGGAAATAGATGAATTTATACGATTGATGTATACTTATAATACATAATTCTGATTCTTCCTGAGTCAACCAGATTTCAATCGATACTTCATCATAAATGATATTTACTACAAAGGAAAGAGATTATTTTCTGTGGCTAAAATAGAAAAAAGCAAGATAAGTTACGTTTGCCAGCAATGCGGCAAGGAGAGTCCCAAATGGCAGGGACGCTGCCCTGAATGCCAGGCCTGGAATACCTATGTCGAAACCACTGTTACCCGGAGTACTGCTAAGCGGATACCTGTGAGGGGCGCGCCTGCTCGTAAATTGTCCCGCATCGAGCTCAAGAGTACAGACCGCACTCCCTTACCCCTGAATGAGCTAAATCGAGTGCTGGGCGGAGGTCTGGTGTCCGGTACCATTTCTCTAATTGGTGGTGAGCCGGGCATCGGAAAGTCCACATTGCTGTTACAGGTGGCGGACATGATTGCCGGAGTACGTGGCAATGCGGTCTATGTTACTGCCGAAGAGACCGAACACCAGATTAAACTCCGTGCCCAGCGGCTGGGCATCACCGGCGAAAATCTGTACCTGATGGCAGAGACTGATTTGGATGTCATTATTAACGAGCTGGACAATTTAAATCCGGGATTTGCAGTGATTGACTCGATTCAGACGGTAGGTCTGTCTGATGTATCTGCCGCTCCGGGAAATATCACCCAGGTGCGGGAATGCACTTTGCGCTTGATGCAGTGGGCGAAAGCCAAGGATGTGCCGGTTTTCATCGTGGGGCATGTGACCAAAAGCGGCGACATCGCCGGTCCGCGGGCACTGGAGCATATAGTAGATGTGGTACTCTATTTTGAGGGGGCTGCCTTCAGCGCTTATCGTCTTTTACGCTGTGCCAAGAACCGCTTCGGCTCTACCAATGAAGTGGGCGTCTTTGAGATGGCAGACAAAGGGTTGGTGCAGGTGGAAAATCCCTCCCAGATTTTCCTGGTGGAACACGAAGAAAACATCGGTTCGGCTATTGTACCCGTAATGGAGGGTAACCGTCCTTTGCTGGTGGAAATCCAGTCCCTGGCCACCACCTCCTATTTTGGTATGCCGCGGAGGGTGGCGAACGGGGTAGATTTTAACCGTTTGCTATTGATAATTGCCGTTCTTACCAAGCGCGCCGGATTAAGGCTGGGAAACCAGGACATTTTGGTAAATGCGGCCGGCGGCCTTAAGATTGAGGAGCCCGGGGCTGACCTGTCCATTGCCCTGTCCATAGCCAGCAGTTTTTTCGACTCCGGAGTGAAATCGGGACTGGTTGCGGTGGGAGAAATCGGCCTGAGCGGTGAACTGCGTTCGGTCACCCAGCTGGAGCGCCGCATTAAAGAAGCCGCCCGCCTGGGATTTAAATACTGCCTGATTCCCCGCAGCGGCCTGAAAGCATTGCCGCCTGTCAGGGGCATCGAAATTCTCCCCTGCAGCACACTGAAGGAAGCAATTTTCAAGGGTCTGATCCGTGCCCGCCGTCTGACCAGAGGGGAGGAACAGCCGCTGGTTGAAGAGGAGCCTCCGGTGGAGGAAGAGTCAGGGTAGCAAACAATGATAATACACCGGACAGATGTGGATGCATGGGGAGCACTGGATGGGAGTATAATTGTTAATAAAGGGATTTTTAATTGAGTTCGGAAATAGCCGTTAATGTAGAAAATATTGTTAAATCCTTTGGCGCCCGGAGGGTTGTTGACGACGTTTCCTTTTCGGTGAAACGGGGTGAGATATGCGGTCTGATTGGTCCTAACGGAGCAGGAAAGACCACTACTATCAGGATGATAATGGACATCATCAAACCGGATGAGGGCGAAATCTCGATTTTCGGTAATAAATCGGTGGAGCGCATCAAACAGCTTGTCGGCTATCTTCCCGAAGAGAGGGGTATGTACCGCAAACAGAGAGTTTTTGATGCGATTGTCTATCTGGCGTCTTTAAAGGGTATGAGAAGGCAGCAAGCAGCCAAAGAGGCCAACCGGCTC
Organism: uncultured Dehalococcoidales bacterium; assembly: GCA_964541585.1. GTDB lineage: Bacteria > Chloroflexota > Dehalococcoidia > Dehalococcoidales > UBA3254 > CAZIQW01. The sequence goes on from CAZIQW010000114.1 coordinate 5,285, forward strand.
CTGGAAGAAACGGGGATGTACCCTCACCGGAACAAAAAGATTGAAGAGCTAAGCCGGGGTATGGGACAGATTATCCAGTTCCTGGTAACTGTTGTTCACGACCCCGGGCTTGTAATCCTGGACGAGCCGTCCAGCGGACTGGACCCGGTGAATACCGAAAGGCTCAAGAGTATGATTCTGGATTTGAGAGACCGGAATAAAGCCCTTATCCTGAGCACCCACCGCATGAATGAGATAGAGGCATTATGCGACCGTGTTATTATGATTAACGACGGGAAAGTCGTTCTGTACGGCAACCTGGCTGAAATTAAGTCTGGCTTTGTCAGTAATTCAGTCCGTGTAGAAATAGATGGAGAACCTGACCATCTGGAAGGGGTTACCCGTATCGAAAAACAGAGGGGTTATTATGAACTGTCGCTGGATGGAAAGGCGACTCCCCAGAAAATTCTGGAACAACTGGTAAGCCGGCAAATGAAAGTCAAACGCTTCGAGGTGGCGACTCCTTCCCTGAACGAGATATTTATCCGGGTTGTGGGGGGAAGGGGTGGATAAAATACTCCTCATCGCCAGACATGAGTTCTGGACTATTCTGAAAAGAAAGTTTTTTCTCTTCATGACATTCGGACTCCCCCTGCTGGGTCTTCTCGGCGTCGGATTTTTTCAATTGTTTCTGGGGGGTGTGGGAGCGCCGGAGCCCGAAGAAGAATTGGAAGCCGGTTATGTAGACCGGGTGGGAGTTTTTGACAGCTTTACCGAGCAGCCTGGAGTACGGCTTATTCCTTTCGATACGGAGGAAGCAGCTGCCCGGTCTCTGGTTGCCGGAGAAATCGACCAGTATTTTGTGATACCGGATGACTATCTGGAGACAGCCAGGGTTATCCGGTATACCCTGGACAGGGAGCTTGAGCCCCCGGGTGCTGTGGTAAGAGCGATGAGAGATTTCCTCCTGCAAAACCTGCTGTCAGACCAGGTGCCTCAGCAGCTCATTCAGCGGGCGGAAAACCCGCTTAACCTCACCAGTATAAGGCTGGATGAGGAGGGTGGAATCGCCGCGGACCAGGGGGGATTCGGGGCCTTTATTGTCCCGTATATTTTCGCCATACTTCTGATAATTTCCATTTTCAGCTCCTCGGGCTATCTGCTGGAAAGCCTGGGAGAGGAGAAAGAAAACCGTGTTATGGAGATACTGCTTTCTTCAATTTCCCCCCAGCAGCTTCTTACTGGAAAGGTACTGGGACTGGGTGCTGCCGGACTGTTGCAGATAGCGGTCTGGGTGGGTTCAATCGGGGTACTGGTAGCCGTAGCGACGGTGGCTATTGGCGGCTTTCTGGAGATGGTCCAGATACCTGGGGACTTCTATTACCTGGCAATAGTGTATTTTATCCTTGGTTACCTGGTTTTTGCTGTCCTCATGGCCAGCATCGGGGCGGTAAGCCCGACCATCCGGGAGGGGCAGCAGTTGTCCGTGCTTTTTACCCTGATAGGAGTGTCTCCGTTGTGGTTTGCTGTGATAATCATGCAAAATCCGGGGCATGTCTTATCCCAGTTTCTGACCTATTTCCCTCTGACGGCGCCGGTAACAGTGATGATAAGGCTGGCCATCGTGGATATTCCGGCCTGGCAAATAGCCATCAGTGTGGCGATATTGCTTCTGTCCATCATTGGAGGTCTAATATTGGCCTCCAGGGTTTTTCGCATCTTTCTTCTTATGTATGGCAAGAGGCCCGGACTGCGGACCATTATCCGGAGTATCCGGTCCACCTGAAGCGCTATCGATATTGATTCCTGGTGGTTCTAAATAATCAACCACTCTGCTATCTACGAATCAGAGCCATGATGCCCAGGACGATAAGTCCGATACCTATGAACCACCTGATTAGGTCCGGTAATACCAGAACAAGGATGCCGAGTATAATCGCCAGTATTCCTATCCATATGCCGGTTCTATTCATCATGACACCTCCTGATTAAACAGATGACCAATCGTGATTGACCATTCCAGCGAAGCCTAG
>CAZIQW010000115.1:0-3642 GCA_964541585.1 uncultured Dehalococcoidales bacterium
AATATAATGTTGTTAGAGGGACTTGAATACCTGAATTAATGTTATGAGCAGAAGAAAAACATTTAAGAGCCGACCCGTACCGGAAAAGGACAGTCAGGTTATACTGCGCATCACCGGTTTATCCAAGCGTTTCGGAAATCTGGAAGCCATCAAAGACCTGAACCTGGAGCTTCGGCGCGGAGAAGTCTTCGGTTTTTTGGGGCCGAACGGGGCCGGCAAGAGCACCACCGTCGGTATGATTCTGGGGCTTATCGCTCCTACTTCGGGAAAGATTGAACTATTCGGACGGAAGCTTGAGGATAATCGCTGGGCTGCACTGAGACGCATCGGAGCCGTCATTGAGGCGCCCGCTTTTTATCCTTACCTTTCCGGATGGGATAACCTCCAGGCCCTATCCTGCTCTATCGGAGGCATCCCCAGGATTAAAATAGACGAGGTACTGGAGCGGGTTAACTTGCGGGATCGAGCCGATGACAGATATCGCAACTACTCCATGGGTATGAAACAGAGGCTCGGAATTGCATCAACCCTGTTACGTGACCCGGAGCTGATTATTCTCGATGAACCGACCAACGGTTTGGACCCGGCGGGAACCAAGGAGGTCCGTGACCTGATTCCGCAGCTGGCTCATGAAAACCGCACCGTGTTCTTGTGCAGTCATCTACTCCATGAAGTTCAGATGGTATGCGACCGGGTAGCCATTGTCAAGCAGGGCGTTATGATTGCCGATGCCCCGGTACAGGAATTATTGACTCGGGGCCGCCTGATTCAGGTCAAGGTTGATGACCCGGCACGGGCTGCCTCTATTCTTGTCGGCCTTCCCTGGATAAAATCAGTCAAAAGAGAGGAAGATTACCTTATAGTGGATGCTCCCGGGGAGAATGCTGCCAGAATCAACAAAGCTCTTGCCGAACAGAATATCTTTGCCTCGGAACTGGTACCCGGTAACGTCAGTTTGGAAAGCGTCTTCCTGCAATTAACAGGGGGAGAAAATAATGACCAGGCTGATTAACACTGAACTTTTCAAGCTGCGTAAGCGTTCAATGACCTGGATTTTATTGTATGTCCTGATAGGCCTGACAATAGTTCTTTATCTGTTGCTCTTTGCCGTATCCAGAATTACCCTGCCGACTCCCGGCCCGCCCGGAATTGGCAGTATCGAGAATCTGCTGGGTCTTCCCCTGGCCGTTCCCTTCGCGCTGTCAATACTGTCTTCCCTGGGTGCGGTACTGGCTGTAATACTCACTGCCAGTTCTATCGGTAATGAGTATAACTGGAACACCATCCGGATTGCGCTTATAAGCAGTGAGAGTCGCTTTAAGTTTCTCACTGCAAAGCTGGCGTCAGCACTTATCGTCATTATTATCGGGATGCTTATCGGACTGGCCACCGGTTTCGCCATGAGCCTGATTACTACTGCAATCGGTGGGTATTCATTTAGTTTTGCTTTTGCTACCGGCGGGTATTTGTGGGACCAGTTTTTGCAATTCTGGCGAACGTTATTCATATTATTGCCTTATGTTATGCTCGGATTCCTGTTTTCGGTAGTCGGGCGTTCAGCCATGCCGGGAATCGCCGTAGGTATAGGTGTATTATTCCTGGAACCCATTATCACCACACTTATGAGACTCGCCGGGGACTGGGTTGCCAGAATCCCTGACTATCTGATTGAAGCCAATGTTAATGCTATTAATTCTCTTAATCAGCTTCCCGGAGGATTTGGGGGAGGCTTCGGAGACGGATTCATCCGGTTGCCCCCGGTGTATCATGCTTTTGCTGTCCTGGCAGTCTATATTTTAGTATTTACATTCCTGGCTTATTACGTTTTCCACAAACGGGATGTGAGCAGCTAAGCCGGTTTGAACCTGGGGAGGGTAATCTCCGGGGTTATATCCTCAAATACCGCTTCAACCGGCATGCCGATTGTCAAATTATCATTATCGCATTCAACTATATTGCTCATTATCCTCACACCCTCTTCCAGTTCGATAATGGCAATATTATAAGGCAGGTCTTCCAGAAACGCTTCCGTGGGCGGGCGGAAGGAAACCGTGTAGGAATAGACCTTTCCCCGTCCGCTGGCTTTTACCCATTCGTTATTATAAGACAGGCATTCAGGGCAGATAGACCTGGGATAAAAATACAAATGTCCGCAATCCAGGCATTTCTGAACCAGAAGTTCATGATTTTTGCATCCTTCCCAGAAAGACCTGGTTTCTTCATGAATATCCGGAAGCGGTTTTTCATATGGGGTCATTTTAATCCCTCCCCAATATTACGGTACTGCTGGAAGATAACGTGCCCCCGATGCCGTTGCAAAGAGCGGTTCTGGCTCCCTCTACCTGCCTCTCTCCGCATTCACCCCGCAGCTGGCGTACAGCCTCAATCAGCAAGAATATCCCGTACATGCCGGTATGTATATAGGAAAGACCTCCCCCATTGGTATTCATGGGTATTGTTCCACCCGGAGCGGTGCGCTGCCCGCTGACAAAGGCTCCGCCCTCTCCTTTTTGACAGAACCCCAGGTCTTCCAGCTCAATTATGACCGTAATTGTAAAAGAATCATAAAGCTCCAGCAAATCGATATCTTCCGGCTTTAAACCCGCCATCTCGAAGGCCAGTTTCCCGGAATACCGTGCCGGCGAACAGGTTAAGTCCGGCATGGAGGAGATTGAATAGTGAGTATGCGATTCGCCGCAGCCCAGCACCCGGACCGGCGGCTTCCTTAAACCGCGTGCCCGTTCATGAGAAGTCAGAATTACTGCCCCGCCCCCATCGCTTACCAGGCAGCAGTCCAGCAGATGCAGCGGAGTACTTACCGGGGGTGAATTGATAACATCCTCGATTGTGATGGGTTTACGCATGGTAGCCAGTGGGTTCAGAGCGGCCCATTTCCGGGTAGCCACCGCTACTTCGGCCAGCTGCTCCCGCGTGGTCCCATACTGATGCATGTGCCTTTGCGCCGCCAGGGCATACGTGGGTACCAGCCATGCCCCATACGGCGATTCAAACTCCCTGGCGGGAGATTTCGGCTCACCCCAGGGTTGAGCCTGCACACTGGCAAACCGGTTGGAATAAGCAGTGTTGGCATAGCAAATAAGGGCCGTATCGCAAAATCCCGCGGATATCGCAGCCACTGCATGTTGAACATGCATTTCAAAGGAGGCCCCTCCTGTTTGTGTGGAATCGGAATATCTTGGCCGGATTTGCAGATATTCCCCTACCTGGACCCCGGACATTCCAGGTAAACCGCAGTTAAATATGGCGTTGATATCGCTCTTCTTTAATCCGGCATCGTCCAGGGCCCGTTTGGTCGCCTGGGCGATAAGCTCTAAAGATGTCTTGCCGGGACAACGACCGACGTCAGATTCCGCCGCTCCGGCAATAGCCACCCTACCGGAAAGATTGGACAATTCGGGCCTCCCTTCAATAGTTCCCTGAAGCTGCTCATTCCCTTATTAATTGTATCCCTGATGCTATCCTTCCATCAAGCCGCAAATCCGCCTGCTTCCCTGTAATACAAGCAGCTGACTTTATCATATGATTCAAATCATAGAAATACCTGTTCATCAGTTAATAGAATGTAACTATAAGGTAATGAAAGCTATTAATATGAAGGAGGAAATAATGTCTGACATGTTT
>CAZIQW010000115.1:3652-7219 GCA_964541585.1 uncultured Dehalococcoidales bacterium
TTGTTTCCAGTGTGAGCAGACGGCTGGCGGGAAAGGCTGTACCAAAATCGGCGTCTGCGGCAAACAACCCGATGTAGCCCGAAAACAGGATGAGCTTACCTGCGCCTTAATCGGCCTTGCCCGGGCAGCTCAGGGCAAGACTCCCGGCAAAGAGGCTGATGAGCTGGTTATGCAGGGACTGTTTACCACTATTACCAACGTGAACTTTGACCCGGAAAGGATTGAAGGGATGACAAAACTCATTCAATCTGAAAAAGCGAGACTGGGCCAGGCTGACGATTTTAACCCGGACATCCTGTTTACCGGCGACCCGGATGTTGTATCATTACGCTCTACTCTTCTCTTTGGATTACGTGGCATGGCCGCTTATGCCTGGCATGCTTATATCCTGGGCAAAGAGGACCCGGAGGTCACGGCCTGGTTCTATAAAGGGTTGAACGCACTGGGTGAAGACCATTCTGTGGAAGAGTGGCTGAACCTGAATATGGAATTCGGGCAGGTAAATCTCAAATGTATGGCACTGCTGGATGAAGCCAATACCTCAACTTACGGCCATCCGGTGCCCACCAAAGTACCCTTGACCGTAGAAAAAGGCCCCTTTATCGTCATCACCGGACACGATTTCCATGACCTGAAACAGCTTCTGGAACAGACCGCGGGCAAGGGCATTAACATATATACTCACGGCGAGATGCTTCCGGCGCATGCCTATCCTGAACTCAAAAAATATCCTCATCTGAAAGGTAATTTCGGAACTGCCTGGCAAAACCAGCAGAATGAGTTTGATAACATCCCCGGGGCCGTTCTCTATACCACCAACTGCCTCATGCTGCCGAGACCCTCCTATATTGATCGTATATATACCACTGCCGTAGTGGGCTATCCCGGAGTTGCACACATATCCGGAATGGATGGTAAAAAAGACTTTTCGCCGGTAATTCAAAAAGCCGTTGAACTGGGAGGATGGGATAAAGACAAGCCCTTTACCGGCATCAACGGCGGTTCGGAAGTAACTACCGGCTTTGCCAGAGAAACGGTTCTCGGGGCAGCGGAAGCCGTAATTGCCGCCGTGAAATCCGGGGCGATTAAGCATTTCTTCCTGGTAGGCGGTTGCGATGGTGCCAAACCCGGCAGAAGTTATTATACGGAATTCGTGAAAAACACCCCGAAGGATACTCTGGTACTGACCCTGGCCTGCGGCAAATACCGCTTCAACGACCTCAATATCGGCGAAATCGGCGGATTCCCCCGTCTTATGGATGTCGGACAATGTAATGACGCCTACTCGGCCATCAAGATTGCTCTGGCGCTGTCTGATGCTTTCAAGGTGGGCATCAATGAGCTGCCCCTGACACTGGTGCTTTCCTGGTACGAGCAAAAGGCAGTCTGCATCTTGTTGACCTTGCTGTCGCTGGGAATCAAGAACATCTACCTGGGACCGTCACTGCCGGCTTTTATTTCACCCAATGTTCTTAACGTGCTGGTAGAAAAATTCAATATCAAACCCGTGACTACACCGGAAGCTGACTTAAAAGCCATACTTGGATAATCACTGTCTTTCTACAACAGGGCGTGAGGAGTTCCTCATGCCCTGTTGTTTTTCAAAGCATCAATCTGTTCCTCGAGCTGCTGTAACCGCGCTTCCAGTTCTGCTACCCTGTTTGAAACCGGGCTACCCTCATCTGTTTCAGCAGGCTTCATTGACTTAAAGGGCTGATATGTCTCCTGGTTAACGTTGAGGCTGAGCAGGTCCCAGCGGCTGTAAGCACCGGTTAAATTTACCGCAAACCGTGCCTTGTCTATCTCGGCCAGATCAATATCCCCGTAAACAATTGTTTCTTCATTATATACCGGCCCGGCAATGTATTCGCCCCAGGGATTGACTATCCCGCTTCCTCCGCAAATCATTCCCGGAATATTAAAAGCGCTGTTTTTATAAAACTGCCGGGGCAGGTCCTGTTCCCTGAAATATCCCGAACTCAAAACCCCGAAGGCATGCGCCGCACGGCAGACCGCCCGGGTGCTGATATCGCTCTCTACCTTTGTGGTTACCGTTCCCGGCCATATCGAGCAGTGTACCTGGACCCGCTGCATAATCCAGTTATACATTAAAGTGAACTGTGAATGCTCTCCGCAGATTGAGCCGCCAAGATAACCGAGTTCAGTCTTATAGACTGCTTTGAGATTATCTCCACCATCACCCGGAGTGTGGAAAAGCCTTTCACCGAAAGTGTTGCATATCTTGCGGTGTATCCCCAGTATCTCTCCGTCCGGACCCAGGTAAAGGATGGAATTGTACATTCTGCCCTGAAAGTCCTTATCCCGTTCGTTGATTCCCAGGGTAACGTAAGCGTTGGCCTTTTTAGCGGCCTGGCCCAGGGCCTCGGTCTCCGGACCGGGTACTTCAATGGAATTCCAGAGATAGGCCGCCCACAGCTCTCTATAGGTTGGCAGGTCGGTAAAATCAAATCCCCAATAGGTAAAACAGGGCAGCCAGCATTCGGGAAATACCACCAGCCTGGCTCCGTTCCTGCCGGCCTCGGCTATCATGCTGGTTGACTTGTCCACGGAGGCTTTTAAATCAAACCATTCAGGAGCATCTTTTAACACCGGCCCGGACTGCACCGCTGCGGCTTTAAACCTGGGATGATTAACATTTCCGTTCATTGGCGATATCCTCCTTTGGCAACCATTATATCAGCACTAACAAATTCAAAGGAAATCTTCCATTGCGGCAGCCTGGCAAGAATCATCGATGAATGCGATTTTACGCTCCGCCGGTTAATTACCCGGTACTTGATACTATACCTGGAACTACAGATGGAATAGTCCTGATTCCACCCGAAAAGGCTTGCCGTGTCCGGGATAAATCATATTAATCTTCAAACTTTTTAATTTTTCGACACTGGCATTGGCTGCCGCCGCATTATCTATGAGTGAATTCAGTACCGGTCTGCCCTTGTTTACCAGTAAATCACCGCAGAAAAGGTCTCCATCCCCCGTAAGCACCGCTATCGAGCCTCTTGAATGACCGGGAACATGAATAACGGATGCATTGAATCCATATTTTGTGAGCTTGTTTCCGTCTTTCAGAAATAAATCAGGTTTAAACCTGACAAATTTTCCCAGCCTCATGAAGGGCAATATTATTTTAAACAATGCATTACAGGTTATCCTGGGGAAAAAGCGCCTGTCTTTTCTATTTAACAGCATGTTTCCCTTCTCGACCGATGCCGCCTCAATTCGGTGCATGGCTACCCGGACGCCGTATTTCTCTCGAAGATAAGCGCAATTCCCGGTATGGTCGAAATCGCCGTGGGTTGCGATGATTAGCTTCAGGTTTCCGGGACGGCATCCGTTGATTTCCAGCTCTTTTTCAAGTCCATCACGCATCCTCGGGAAACCGGTGTCTATCAGAATAAAACCATCGCCGCTCTTTAACAGGTAGCAGTTGGTGCCTTCACGGGTTATGGTCTTTATTCTCGTCGCCATGTCCGTTATCATTGTCCCCTGATTTATATATAGCGCATAAATTATTTGCCGATTTGTCATGCTGGAGGCCTTGAA
>CAZIQW010000116.1:0-7209 GCA_964541585.1 uncultured Dehalococcoidales bacterium
GCTAAAAAGTGGAGCCAGCGATAGGATTCGAACCTACGACCCGCGCTTTACGAAAGCGCTGCTCTACCAACTGAGCTACGCTGGCTTTGAGGCTAAGTCTTTAAAAGTTGGCGGCATAATTTTGGGTTGCCTCTTCCGGGAATACGCCGTCGAGTAACGCCTTAGCATCTTCCCGCACACCCTCAATTATATGAGAATACCTGTCTATTGTAAATGCTGATGGTCAGTCCCGTTGAATTTTTTATCCTGTCGATGCCTCCTTTCAGCCTGGCGAAGCTAACCTTCTGGCTATACTTTCGTTATATATATTGAATATCCCTGGATTTCCAGGAAATTACATGGAGGTAAGATAAGGTGAAAAAGAAAACTATTGCAGTATTAATGATGTTGGCAGCGATTATTGCTGTTCTGGCTTCCGGATGTGCCGGTGGAGTCTCCGAATCCGATTATAATAGTGTTGTCTCAAAGCTCAACCAGGCTGAAGCCCGGATAGCCGCTCTGGAAGCCGAACTGGCGGCCGCAGAGGAACAGCTAACCGGTCTCGAAGAAGCTCTTGAAATCGCCGCTGAAGAAAGAGACCAGGCTGAAGCCCGGTTGGATGTTCTCCAGGATGAAATAAACTCATTGGAGGAGCTCATCACCTCTCTTCAGGAGGAATCGGCCCTCTATTTTATTAAAACCAGCCCTACTTTCGCGTTTGACGGCATTGAGGATACCCTGGACCTGGTCGGGACTGAAGAAATGGCAGCCCCCCAAACCGCGAGATTCACTTTTGAGTTCAATAGCCGGTACGCCGGCTATGGAGACAGGTCCGGTGAGCATCTGCTTCCCGTCATAACCCCTCATACAGCCGTAATAATAGTTGAACAGGATGAGATAAAGTCGGCCGTTCTGGATGGGGAATGGAATATGCTGGCGCAGGCAGCTGTCTCCAATCTTGAAGGCATCACCTGGCTGCTCACCTCCTGTACCGGAGATATGGGTACCCGTGAGGTGCTGGATAATACCGAAGTTACCCTTGTCTTCGGTACCCAGGCAGGGCAGCTGGGCGGCTTTGCCGGCTGTAACCACTACGGCGCCCCTTATGAAATCGACGGCTCAAATTTGACCCTGACCGATAATATTACTCAGACGCTGATACTCTGCAGCGAGGAGATTATGGAGCAGGAAAATAACTTTCTTGAAGCCCTGAAAGCGGCTGAGACCTTTATTCTCGAGGATGATAATCTGACCATCACCGGGGGCGGCTGGACGCTTTCCTTTGAAAAACAGCCGTAGACCGTAATTCGGCCTTCACAGGGTGGGTATTACCGGAAAATAATTGACCTTCATCCAGCAGTCTGGAGTGTTCTGCTTCGCCCGGTCAGTACCCACCCTGTTTTCCGGTATCAGCGGTTGATACGCCCAAAGATGTGGATGTCGCCTGCTGACATCACCAAACCCCGCAAACTGTTGCTTGACAAAGTTATATTCTACGTATACAATGAACATATAGGAGATAACCCCCGGAATAAGAATAACAACGGGAGGTACGAAATGAAGCTGCAAGCTTTGTTAGGAGTATGGCTATTTCCCAATTAACGCCCTGCTTTCCAGGCAGGGCAAGACGGAACTCAAGCTCGAATCGTGTAAATGAAAAAGGAAGTCGAGAATATGGCTTCATGCGGTGTTGAGCACCGCGAGTGAAATAGAGGTTGAGGAGGTAACTCAAGGAGGGTATTCTGTAAGAATATCCTCCTTTTTACTTTCCATCTGATTCTGACAAAGCAATTTCATTAAAATATTTGAGGAGGAAATCATGCCTGAGAGTGTGTATAAGGTTATCACTGTTATCGGGAGCAGCCCCGAGTCCTGGGAAAAGGCAGCCGCAGCGGCAGTGGAGATGGCTGCCAAATCTCTCCGGGACATACGAATAGCCGAAGTCGAGGAGATGGACATGCAGCTGGACGGAAGTAAAATAATTGCCTACCGGACAAAGGTCAGGATTTCATTCAGATACCACGGAAAAGAAGCCGTCTAATAAAGCTGCCAGAATACAATACCGCCTGATATGGTTGCTGTCAGCGTTGTTTAACCTTATTTGTTTTTGACGCGCAGGATAACACATGGGATAATGCTCTTCCCTCCCGGGTAGCCTCGGGGATTTGCAGGAGATCGGGATAAGGCAGCTGAGTAGGGTCATACTGAAAAGGGCTTGGAAGACCGAGAAGTTGCGGGTTTTATGAGGTTCTCCGGGAGCTTTATTTTGCAGAAAACCGGTTATCCATTCGAGAAATTTTCAATTCGGAGAAATTCATTAGCTGTCCGTCCTGATTTCGCCTGGCGATTGCCGGAAACCGCCGCCAGCGTTCCGGGTTTCCTGAAATAACTTGATACAAGCAAAGGCAAATCGTGCTATAATAATTCTAATCGTAAACGATGTGACATTGCGTATTAAGCCGGACGCGTTTCCGATAAATTCTGGAAAGGGAAAAGGATTAAAATGGAATATGATGAGGCCACCAGGTACTTTTCTTACTCGGATATAGACCATGATTTGTGGGTGCTTCTGGCGCATGCCCGGTATGCTGTTTACCGTTCCCGTGAGAAGGAGTTGCAAAGGTATGGCGTCTCGCCGGAACAGGCAGGAATCCTTTTCATGGTGCAGGCTCTGGGCAGCCGGGCAACACCTTCGGAAATTTCCCGGTTCATATTGCGGCAGCCCCACACGGTATCGGCCCTTATCGAAAGAATGGAGGAAAAGGGTTTTGTCAAAAAGGTGCATGACCTGGATAAGAAAAATCTGGTCAGGGTCTCCATAACCGAGAAAGGTCAAAAGGTGTATGAATATTCAACTAAAAGAGGGCCTATCCATCGGATTATGTCGGTTTTTTCCGATGAAGAAAAAGACCAGCTGCGCGTATTACTGGAGAGGCTGCATATCCAGGCTCGCAAGGAGCTCGGTTTGGACCGTGAGCAGTATCCGCCTTTAGATTAACCCGTCATGTCTCATATTGCCCGCGAACAGGGAAGGGGTCGTTACCTTCCCTGTTATTATTCGTGCTATACTATAAGCAAATAACAGGCTGAACACTGACATGGTAGCGGAAAACAGAAAAAAGGTAGGGCTGGTACTGGGCGGCGGCTATGCCCGCGGACTGGCCCATATCGGCATACTGGAGGTCCTCGAAAGAGAGGGCATACCTGTCGATATGATTGCCGGCACCAGTATCGGGGCGCTCGTGGGCGCCCTTTACGCCCGGGTCAGGAACGCTGATTTAATCAAAAAACAGGCCCTTCAGCTGGATTGGGTCGGTTTAACCTCCCTGGTCGACCTTACCCTGCCCAAAAGCGGCTTCATCGGCGGGAAGCGGGTTACCAACCTCCTGCGCCGGTTTATTGGCGACGTCCAGTTTCATGAACTGGATATTCCTCTCTCCTGCGTCGCTACGGATATTATTACCGGTGACGAGATAGTGATTAATCATGGAAAGGTTCTGGATGCAGTTAGAGCCAGCATCTCGATTCCATTGATTTTTACCGTCGTTAAGAAAGACAACCGATACCTGGTTGACGGCGGACTGGTAAATCCGGTTCCGGTCAGCGTAGCCAAACAAATGGGAGCCGATTTTATCATCGCCGTTGACGTCACTCCGGATAAAACGGAAAGGGCTAATCATCTCACCAAAAATGAGGAGGCGGTCAGGGAGCCCGGCATTTTTCAGGTGCTGATACAGTCTGTCTACATCAGCACCTATTATACCGCCCGGATCGTTTCCGAGGGAGCGGACACGGTAATTCATCCGCACCTCGCCCATATCGGGCCGGGAGAATTTCACCGGGCCAGCGAATGCATTCTGGAAGGCGAACTGGCCGCCGTGGATAGTGTAGCGGAGATTAAAAGACGCCTGGCGCAGGAAGGCATCTCTCTTGACCGGCCACGGCTGATGCATTATCAGCCGTCCGGATAGCTTTATACCTTAAACCCCTGGCTTCCATCTCCTTGCCCCAAATTTTTAACCCTTAAACCTTAAACTTTAAACTTCAAACTGCCTCACCCTGAACTGCATGCCGTCAAAAGCGAACCGTATTCCTTTAATTTCACGTTCCAGCTTACGGTAGTCGTCATAGCTGCGGTACCAGTATTCTTCTAAATGGGTAAAGATTACTCTCCGTGCATTCAGTCGGGCAGATAATTCCAGCGTCTCCGGGAAGGTGTAAAGCGTTGTGCGCGAGATATGGCCGGGAGGATATTTATAACCGTGTTTCAGGTTGTCTTCAAAAATACCCGGCTGAATTACCAGTACGTCCGCATCCCGTACCTCCGGTCTGTTTTCTGGGAAAGGCTTGATATCGCAGGGAGCGTAAATTACCTTTGCTCCGGCTTTTTGAAACACGTAAATAAAGACCGTCTGATTGCCCCGGTCCACCGGGATGGCTGTAATGTCGATGCCGTTGATGCTGATGTCTTCGTGGAATGTCCGGGTCTCCAGAAAGCCGGAAGATTCATAAAAATCAATCAGAGGACCGTACTGTGAGCTTATTTTCCTGATACGGCTTCGGAGCAGGTCCGGTATTATGAGCCGTACCTGCTTATCGGGATAATTTCGCCAGGAACGGTAATCCAGGGCAATTTGCTCTACCACCCTGAAGCCTTCTACATGATCGGGATCAAAATGAGTGAACAGCAGATATTTGACTTCAGGGATTGAAAAACGGTTGAGAAGGCTCACTATTTCAGCGGGAGTGTCAATCAGCAGCCGGATATCCTGCAGGAAGGCGGCCGGTCCTGACCTGGTATACGGATGGCCGGATATCCTGGCCTGCCGGCATACCCGGCACCGGCAAAACGGCCTGGGTATGACCGTACAGCCTCCCGAGCCTAATATCGTCCATTTCATCGCTATTATCGAGTGCCCTCAGACACCGCTGGCTTCTCAACACTGATGCACAGTATTAAGCGGCCTCGAACTCCTGCATTACTTTCAGGGCCTGAAACCCGTCCTGGCAGTAAGCATCAGCCCCGATTTCTTTAGAGAACTCTTCTGAGACGGCCGCTCCGCCGATGAGTACTTTCACCTTATCCCGCAGCGAATTTGCCTCCAGGGCTTTGATAACCGTGCCCATTTCCAGCATTGTCGTGGTGAGCAGGGCTGAAAGCCCCAGATAGGCCGGTTTTTCATCACGCACAGCCGCAACAATCTGGTCCTCAGGGATGTCAATACCCAGGTCTACGACTTCATAGCCTGACCCTTTGAGAAGAATGGCGACTATGTTTTTCCCTATATCGTGGATATCGCCCTTTACCGTAACAATGAGAAACTTGCCCTTGTTTTCCACATTTGATTTTTCGAGAATCGGTTTAAGCAAATCCATCGCCGCACCCACTGCCTCCGCAGAAGCCAGCATATCCGGAATGAAATACTCTTTGGAATTGTATTTTTCACCGACAATCTGCATGCCTGCTGTAAGCCCGTCATTGATTATGGTCTCAACCGGAATACCGCTGTCAATAGCCTGCTGGGTAAGCTCGGTAACCCCGGGAGTCCCGGATAATGAGTCGGTAACCCCTTCATCAGCTTCCGTCTTGCGGCCTTCAATTACATTTTCTTTCAATTTGCTTATAATATCTTCACTCACTGTTTTTTTGCCTCCTCATAAACGTTCAACCTGGGCAGAAGACCCGGAATCTGCGAAAATATCCTGGATGTGGTCTGCGGGTCGATATACGGGACCGGTTTCGCCAGCAGTTCCTGCATCCGTTCGTAGGCCAGTTCAAAGGTGCTGTCCTTGTTGCCGTCACCTTCAAAGGGATACAGCGGCGAAAGCTCACCGCTTCTCATAGCCGGCCGGATATAACGGATATACATCTTCTGCGGCGTGACAACGACTTCCCGGATTTGTTTCATGATTTCCGCAAAATCTTTCTCTTCAAGCCGGGGCTGTTTGAGGAAGAATTTGATACGCTGGAACATGGAATCATCTATCACTGCCTGGAGCAAGCTGAACACCGAATTGCAGTCCAGCAGTCCGAAGGCGCAATGCAGGAACTGGGGCCCGCTGAGAGTCACTACCACATTGGAGAACAATCTCTCTATGGTAGACTGCTGTCCCGGAATTTTAGCGTCGCAGACTCCCGACGTTGAATAATTGGGAATCTTGTAATACCGCGCCATCTGGACGCAGTCGATATTATACTGGCTGGTCTCGACAGACCCGTAAGAATCCCCCAGGGTATCCATACGCGCCTTGACCGGTACACTCCCGTAAAGCACCGGAGTACCGGGATTGACCAGCTGGCCGAGCGTGATTCCGGCCAGGACTTCCGCATTTATCTGTGTCATAATACCCACTTCACGCATTGGCGCCGAAGTACCGGCCTGGGGTGAAGAAGATACAACCACCGGAATCCCCCGCTGGCAGATTTCAATATAGGTCTCCGTAGTATCGTTCACAAACTGCAGGGGACTTTTAACCAGACAGGTAATAAAGGAAATGATAGGATTTTCTTTCAGTTTTTCCTTGCCCCCCACTATCAGCTCTGCCATCTTGATAACATTGTCCAGCTGGTCGAGATTGGTCAGACCGGACATGACATGCTTGGTCGTGTGATTCAGCGAGGTAAAATATTTGTTTACATCCTTGTTTCCTTCGGTGATGTCTTTATCCTGTATATTGACTGTTCGGATATAACCGTCAACAGTATCCAGATATTCGCAAACATGGGCCGAATCGCATAAATCGGCCACCGTACCCCGGCGGGGATAAAACTCCGGCAATTTGGCTTCCACGGACGGCTCGCCTTTCTTGACGTAGACAGGAAAATCCGTATCCAGCCAGATATTGGTTTCCGAGCCGGTGATGAAATAAACCCTGGGCTTATCCCCCTCCATTACCAGGGAGTTTTCCGGGTTCCTGGCCCCCAGGATTACTTTCTGGGGAACGCTGTTTAATGCTTTTTCCACCAGGTTTTCAGGTATCTTGATGGTCCAGCAGTTGCCGCTGCCGGAGACCTTATTTACCTCCGCCCCGTGACTGCTGAATATTTCCGCGGCTTTCTTGTTAAAGCATAACATGCCGGGATTTCTGAGTATTTCCAGCGAGGCCTCGTGAATCTGCTGCACCTGGCGGCTGTTGATTCTTTCATAAGGCTCATTCACTAATATTCCTTCTCTAGGCACTTGAGATCGGAAGAGCACACGTCTGAACTCCAGTCACGAGATTCCATCT
>CAZIQW010000117.1:0-7141 GCA_964541585.1 uncultured Dehalococcoidales bacterium
GATCTTACCTGCCGTCTTTGTTCAGACAACCACAATAAAGGTAGAAACCTGGCTGATGGGCCCTGTTGGCAGGGACCAGCTGGATATAATTACTGTCTATCCGGTAACCGCCGCTCCCGGAAGCGGGAAATCAGTACCGGTCTTCCATTCTGATGACCGGGGACTCCTTTATTTACAGAAGGTTCCCCCGGATGCTCCTTACACCCCTTATGTCCCTGACTCGAGTTATCAGGCAGCCGAGTGGGAAACCGGAATCCGCAACTTTCTGGTTTCTGACTATGATGAGAATGGTCACCCCTTCACAAAAAATGAGACGGTAAAAATCGAAGAAGAAATTAGCGCGATTAAATGGTATATCGCCCTGAAAACAGAGGAACCTGAAACCCTGCAAGAAGCGCTCCTTCAATCTGTGGCTAATCCAAATTCCCGGATTAGCCGTCAGGCTGTCCGTGCACTGGCCTACCGTAAAGAACCCGGAACAGCAGCAATTTTCAAACAGAGATTGACCACCATGAATCAGGATATGCAAGTCCGGTTGATGCTGGGACTCTGGATTCTCAGGGAAAGAGATACTGCTGTGGATTTACTGCATGAATTCTTCCAAAAAGGGGGACAGTTTGCCTGGCTGGCTGGCTGGGACATTCAGCCGACAATAGTTGAGAATGGCCAGGTGGTGGAAACCCTGTATGGCCCCGACCCGGGAGAAGTGAAAGGGGATTGACAATATTGAAAAATGATAAACCTGCCGCAATCAAAACTGGCGCCAGCAGCCCGCACAAGAATTTTACCGATATCGCCGGGGAGAACATTTGCACCAGTTGCTCTGCTCCCTGCTGCCGGGTTCTTCTGGTTCCTCACCCGACCCCCACAACCTTCATGGATCTGGATTACATCCGCTACGTTCTCGGATTTGATGGTGCTCAGATGATATTAAATAACGATGGTCGATGGCAGTTACTTATTGAAAAAACCTGCCGGCTTCTTGACCGGGAGAACAATCTGTGCACCGTTCATAACACTCCAAGACAGCCTAAAACCTGCGTCTATTACAATCCATATAGATGCTGGTACAAAAGAAATTTTGAGAATAAAGAAAACTCCCCGGAACTTATCAGGATTGATATCAGCAAGCTGGAAGCAATTTTACCCCGCGTCCGTTTTGATGATGACGGTAATATTCTGGAGATACCAAAATGGGAGATTATTCGAGACCTGTAACTATGTATTCTTCAGGGCAATGCCATCAATACACCAGCCGCAAACCGGCGGCTAGTCCAGGTTTCTGATTCTGGGAACAAAGGTTATCGCCAGGATGGATGCAACAGCCAGAATCAGGGCAAGCCCTCCAATGACCCATTGTACCGGCATTACTTCAGCCATCAGTCCGGCAATAAAGGTGAAGATGCTCACCAGGCCGAGTTCCATCATAAAAACGCTCATCACCCTGCCCATATAGGCCGGTTCCACATAGGTCTGGAGCAAGGCATTGCTCATTGTCCCGCGGACCGCATGGCCCAGTCCGACAAAAACCATGAAAACCAGCGAGAGCGTCCAGGAAGTCGAGAAGGAGAAGCTTATCAGGGCCGCACCGGAAATCAGACCGCTGATAAGCAAAATAAGTCCCCGCCTCTTGTTGGGCAGGCTGGCCACTACCAGGGAACCAAACAGAGCCCCTGCACCGGAGACACCCATAAGTACTCCCATACCGATTTCACCGACTCCCAGGATATCATCCACAAATATGGGTAATAATTGCTGGTAAGGCATTGAAAATATCACCACAATCAGGGTAAAAAACAGGATAAAAAAGATAGTGCGCTGGCGGAACATATACTGAAATCCCTTTTTTATATCCATTACGATATTGCTGGCCTGAGAGGTAATCGTGCCTGTGCGCGGCAGAAAAAGAATAAAAACCATGGCATAAATATTCATCCCGGTCATAGTATAGTAGACGGCCTTGAAATCAAACCAGGCAATCAGGAAACCGGCCGCACTGGGAGCAGCGAGGCGGAAAACATTCATTCCCAGCATATTCAAGGCCACTGCATTCATCACCTTATCCCTGCTGACTATTTCGGGAATTATAGACTGACGGGAAGGCATCATCAGCCCCATAACAGAGCCCTGAAGAAAGGAGGAAACCAGAAGAATCCACCATGAGCCTTCATTTTCCCGGCTGAGAACCCCCGTCGTCAGAGCGACGGCCACACCCAGTGATATCAGGGCTGAACTCCCCAGCCCGATAACCAGGATATGCTTCTTCTGTACCCTGTCGGCAAAAGCGCCTCCGAACATGGATAAGAACAGCATCGGGATAGCCAGCACCAGAGACATGGTACCCAGTAGAGCAGCCGAACCTGTAAGACGGTATAGAAGCAGTGAACCGCTTACCATCTGCATATTCATAGAGGCAAATTGTCCCAGCATGCCCAAGAAGTATAAGCGATATACCGGAACCTGTAAGGAGCTGATTGTCCTTGTTCCGAAGTTGGAAACACCGGTTCTACTACGTTTAAAAATTCTCATACGCGATTCTCAATAGTCAGAACCTGAACGCCGGTTAATCGCTAACCAGACGTCAAACCGGGGAAAATTATTTTAACACCGGCTCATGAAAATTCGGGGGATTCTACTATTGCGGAACCTGAAAATGGCTATTCGACGGACTTCCCGGAGAGTAGTCCGCTGCCATTATCCCTGCATAGCCGGTTCAGTTATTTTTAACCTGGAAGTTTTAACGATGACATCTGCCGCGGCTTCGTAACTAAGTCGCTCTGTATTAACCAGGAGATCATAAGTCATATGATCGTCCATTTCAGCCCCAAAAAATCTTTTTATATATTCTCGAGCACTATTATCGAAACGGTTTATTTCCTGCCTTGCCTGTTCCTCGCCCAGACCCCGTTCTGTCATCACACGATTCAGCCTTGTCCTGTAGGGAGCTACCACCAGAATATGCAGCGCCGAAGGGCAATCCTGAAGAATAAACTGACTGCCCCGCCCGAAGATAACCACCGAATGTGACCTGGCTATATCTTTTACAAAGGAAGTCAAAGCCTTCAGGTAATTGTTATCATCCAGTGGAATCTGTGACATGGGAATGTATACCATCTGGGTGCCATCGCCAATAGAGTAGCCTCTAACCAGAGCTTCCGCAATTCGGGCTTTCAATCCGGTAGGCGGCATTTCCTTGTACACAACCTCCTGCTCCTGAAGATTCAGTCGCGAGGCAACTTCAGCGACGATTTTCCGATCCAGGAAATCGATATGCATCTTTTCCGCGACCAGCTTGCCGATTTCGTGCGCTCCGCTTCCTAACCTGCCGCAAATCGTTATTATCGCCATTTCTCACCTCTTACTGGTTTTCTGGAACCCGCATTATCCCGGACTCGTAGATGAATCTAGCCGGGCTGTTTCTTCGCTTCATAAATTTACCCGGTATCAGCCATAGCTCCCCGGCGCACATCTACAGGTGAATTTTACTGCTCTTTTCTATTCTTAATCAGGTAAGCTGTCTTATAAATTTAACGGTATCAGGTAACGATTATCTTTATGGATATATAACTATAGCGCCTGAAATAAGGTACGTCAAGTTGCATTTTTTAATACTTGCAGCCTGCCTTTACCATTAAACCAGCGGTTCTCCTGTTTTACGAACCAACATTTGGCGAACCAGCATATTGAAACGATATGGATAATCGGTTATGATGAGGATAAATGGAATCTCGATTATTACAGGCAGGACAGCCTGGCACATCCCCGGTGATATACTGGAGAAAATAATACCGGCCGTTTCGGCTAATAGCGTTGGGGGGATTTTTAAAATGTCAATAAGGTCAGAATATGACAGAAAACTGCGCATGCTTAGCGAAGCTGTTTTAATAATGGGGAGTATGGTTGAAAAAGCCGTTATCAACTCTATACAGGCGCTAAAGAACCGGGATATACCGATGGCGACGCAAATAATTGAATTCGATCAAACAATCAATGATAAGCGATTTGAGATTGAAGAAAAATGTGTTGAACTTATCGCCACGCAACAGCCCATGGCGGGAGACCTGCGCACCATTATAGCCATCCTTAATATCACTACGGAAATTGAACGAATCGGTGACTACGCTATGGGCAACGCTCGAATTGTGATATTGATCGGCGACGAACCCCTGTTAAAACCCCTGGTGGATATCCCCCGGATGGCCGAAATTACCGTGGACATGCTGCACCGCAGTCTGGATGCTTTTATTAACCGCGATGCCGACACTGCCAGAAAGATTATCTACGAAGATGATCAGGTTGACAACCTCTATGACCAGGTATTCAGAGAATTATTGCTTTTCATGGCTGAAGACCCGAAGACAATCACCAGGGCTACCCGCCTCATGTGGACAGCCCACAATCTGGAGCGGGCCGCCGATAGAGTCACCAACATCTGCGAACGGATAGTTTTCATCGTTACCGGCAAAATGGAGGAGATTGGCGCCTCAAAGTATTAAATTGTGTTTTAATTTCCCGTCCATGGTGCCTCGTACCGGCTCACGCTCTTCGGCAAAATCGAAGCCGTTCCAGATGCCAATCGAGCCCAGCACCGAGTCCTGGGGATGGTATCTGCGGAATATTTTAAAATAATAGGCAGCCTCCCGGCTGTTGATAACTGCCCGGGGATTTTCCGCTTTTATGCGCTGATATTCATCTTCACTTATCTCTGATTCAGCCAGCTTTTCTCCCAGGCTCTCACATCCAGCGCCCTGGGTGTACTGCACCTTGTAACGCCACAGAATATCTTCCGGCAAATAACCGGTATTTTCGAATGCCTTACGCAGAATCCACTTCTCTATACGGTCGCCTGCTTTTTCGGATTCGCGTATCTTAAAATCAGCCGGAATCTGCATCGCCAGATCTACCATCTGCACATCCAGGAAAGGGACCCTTAATTCCAGACTGAAATACATGCCCATCCTGTCTGCCCGCTGCAGGTTGATGTTATGTAGAGTCCCAACACACCGCCGTCCTTCCTGATTGATAGTCTCCGAAGAAATATGTTTCATGTAATGGTAGCCGTTGAAAAGCTCATCCGCTCCCTCTCCCGTCAGTACCACGGTAACGTATTCCGCTGCCAGCTTGCAGGTAAAGTAGCAGGGCACAGCGCAGCGTACCAGCGATGGATCGTAACTTTCCAGCTTCTTGATAACTACCGGCAGAGCTTCGTAATAATCATTCTCGGTAAAAATTAATTCGTGGTGGTTGGACCCGATATGTTTTGCAGCCACGCGCGATGCCTTGAGATCATCGCTTTCGGCTCCATTTTCATCCTTCATACCTACAACAAAAGTATGCAGGTGAGGAATTTCTTCAGCCGCAATGGCCGCCACCAGGCTTGAGTCCAGACCTCCACTGCAGAAGGAACCGATGGGTATTTCTGTGTCTGCCAGCAATCTCTTTTTGACCGACCGGATAAAAGTATCCCTTATCAAACGGCAGGTTTCCTCCATGTCAACCAGCAGGTGGTCCCTGACGGGAGGAATTTCATAGTAGCACACAAATCCTTCTCCGGGAGTATAGTAATGACCGGCGGGGAATTCATGGACTTCTTTGACCCCGGCTAAAGACATAGCGCCCAGTTCCGAAGCAAAGTACAGTTTTTTGTCCACATAGCCATAATACAGGGGTTTGATACCAATGGGGTCCCGTGCCAGCATAAAATTATCACCGTCAAAGATGGCGAATGCAAACATCCCGTCCAGTTCGCGAACACACTCCGGACCTTTCTCCCGGTACAGGTGAAGGATGACTTCGGTATCCGAACCCGTGGTGAACCGGTATTTGTTTACCAGTTTTTCTCTGAGCTGCCGGAAATTGTAAATTTCTCCGTTGCAAATAATGCCCGTCTGTCCGTTATTGGTTAATATCGGTTGATGCCCTTTAGCCACATCTACAATAGAAAGGCGGGTATGGCCGAAAACCATGTTGTTAAAAATATGTATGCCGCGGTCGTTGGGCCCGCGGTGGGGCAGCGCGTCCAGCATCCGTTCGATAGTCTTTTTATCTTCTACTCCGAGACAACCTGCTATTCCGCACATATTAACTCTATCCCCCTGTTAAGATTCCGCAATAACCAGGCAACACCCCTGATAAACCGGAATTTGCTTAAATATCCCGGTTGACGTTCATACTCTATATACGGCAATCGGTTACCGCTTTCCGTACACCATTATACAGATATTCAAAGTCTTCTGTCAATGCATACCGGCCTGAGTTAGTACTTCCTTGCCGGTATATTCACGTAACAGCTACTCCGGAAATTGATGGGAGGCATCAAACTGTAATTCGAGGAATACTGCGATGTTTAGAATGTTTAAACAGAGGGAAAGTTCTGATGAACGGCAAAAAACCGGCTATTTTAGATAGCAGACAGCTTTTCTGGTCTGCGCATCCGCCATCACATGGATGTAGGCTCCATTGTAAGCCGATGGCACATCAATTACCTGGATAATTTCCTGGAAATCAATATATTCCGGTAATACTCTGGTGAGCATATTGGGAGATTGGGTGAAAAAGCGGCTGTTGAACCCGGCAGGTTGCGTGTCCGGAAAAACGGGCAGGTAGATGATATCCGCTTCAACCAGGTCCTGAAAAAAGTGAGTTCCGTATGACAGTTCAGGCTCATTGCCGGCATTGGCACGGCCGATTTCCACCAGCACCGTAATATTGTCAATATCCGCATAACTTGCATTCACGCCCAGATCGATATTGCTGCTGCCCCACCTCCCCGGGCCCACCAACATTACTTTTCCGGCTTGACCCCGGAAATATTCATTTAATTTCCCTATCACCCGGCCGACTGACTTTTTCATATTTGTCGACGATGCCTCAGCGTATCTGACCGGATCAATGTAAATAACATACCTGATAGAATCGACAATCCCGCCGCTGATTATCCGGTTAGCTCTGAACAAAACATGCCGGTCATCCAGGTTCTCCGGTAGCGCCGTCGGAGCATCGGGTATCCGGGGTAATCGCAGCGGTCGGCACTGCAGCAAATTAATCCGGACTTCCCCGTTCGTATCGATAAATGCCGTAAATTCAATATCTACCGAGATCGGAAGAGCGTCGTGTAGGGAAAGAGTGTAGGATAGGGTGT
>CAZIQW010000118.1:0-7079 GCA_964541585.1 uncultured Dehalococcoidales bacterium
TTGCTCGTCCGGGGCTCAACCGGGCTTTTCGATTCTCCAAATGAAATGACCCTGGGAGGATTAGAGCTTTTCTTGACTATGATTAAAGATTGTGCTACTTTTAATACAAATGACTGAGCAATCACTCCGTAATGGCGGTTGCAATATACAATTGAATTTTTCACACTTCCAGCAAATTTCACTTTGAGGTTTAAATATTCATCAATAACATTCGCAGCTTTAATGCCATAAAATTGAAGGAGAACATATTATGGTAGAACAGAATTTCATGCAATGCACAGTGGGCGGACCGGTAAGGGTGTACGTCAAGGACGGCCAGATTACACGGATGAGGCCGCTGGTATTCGATGATAGCGATGCGCCATCCTGGGTCATCAATGCCAGGGGGCATAAGTTCACTCCGCCGCGTAAATGCAATTTGAATCACTATGTCGTATCCGAGAGGATGCGGGTCTATTCCGAGAACCGGCTCAAGTATCCGATGAAGAGGAAGAACTTCAATCCCGACGGAGACAGGCATCCCGAGCTAAGGGGAAAAGACGAATATGTGCGCATCTCCTGGGATGAAGCCCTGGATTTAGTAGCCAGTGAAATCACCAGAATCAGAGAGACTTACGGGCCGGCCGCCATTACCGGCATGACCTCTTCACATCATAACTGGGGACTGCTCTTCTACAAAATGGGTCCCTTTGCCCGCTTTTTTAACTTACTGGGCTATACGGAGCTTTTAGACAACCCGGACAGCTGGGAAGGCTGGCACTGGGGAGCAGTGCATGCCTGGGGCTATTACTGGAAACTGGGCCACTCGGATAACTTTGATATCTTGCAGGATGCTTTAAAGAACACCGAGCAGGTAGTTTTCTGGTCGGTAGACCCCAACACCAGCGCCGGGGGCTACTGCGGACAGGATACGGTTATCTGGAGGCACTGGCTGAAGGAACTGGGAATCCAGTGCGTCTTCATTGACCCCTGGTGTAACTACACTGCGGTTAATATCGGGGACAAATGGATAGCTCCCCGTCCCGCCACCGACGCCGCCATGGCCGAGGCCATAGCCTACGTGTGGATTACCGAGGGGACTTATGATAAATGGTTTATCGAGAACCGGACAGCCGGTTTTGAAGAATGGAAGAAACATATCCTGGGCAAGGGAGAAGACAAGACTCCCAAGACCCCGCAGTGGGCGGCCAAAATCTGTGATGTACCTGCCTCAACAATTAAAGCTCTGGCCCGAGAATGGGGAGCCAAGAAGACCATGCTGGCCACTGGGGCCATGTACGGCACCGGCGGGGCCTGTCGAGGCGCTTATGCTACCGAATGGGCCCGGCTGATGGTGCTGCTGATGGCGATGCAGGGTCTCGGTAAGGAGGGGGTTAATGTCTGGGGGGGCGTGGCCATGGGGGCTCCGCTGGACTTCTCCTTCAATATGCCGGGTTATGCCTCGGCGGGATGGGATGCCTTCAGCCTGGTGGCCAAAAAGCCGGCTTTCCCGGGGGTAAACAAGGTCACCCAGAAAGTATACCGGCTGCTGCTGCCGGAGGCGATACTCAATCCGCCCATCCACTGGCTGGGTGAAGGCTTCTGCGGCCAGGCCTTAGACCAGCAGTTTAAGCCCATGACCTACCCGGAACCCGGTCCCAATGGAGCTGAGATAAAGATGATTTACCGTCACGGCGGCTCCTTCATCAGCACCATGACGGAGACCAACCGCTGGGTAAGGATGTACCAGAGTCCCAAGCTGGAGTTCGTAGTGATGCAGGACTGCCACTGGCAGAGCGAGACCAAATTCGGGGACGTGATTTTGCCGGCTACCACCAATTTTGAACGTTCCGATATCTCGGAATGGACGTCGCCGGGCGGCTACGGACACGGCAATGCCGGAACCAACCACCGGGTGATGATTTACCAGCACAAGTGTATCGAGCCTCTGTGGGAGTCCCGGGCGGACTGGGAAATCTATAAGGCCCTGGCGGCCAGGCTGGGATTCCTGGAGGAGTACACCGAAGGCAACTCGGAGGAAGACTGGATTAAGAAAATTTTCGATATCTCCTCATTGCCCAAATTCATCAGCTATGAAGAGTTCAAGAAGAAGGGCTATTTCGTGGTACCTTCCAAGTCGGACGAAGCGCCGCTTACGGTCTCCAACCGCTGGTTTTACGAAGGCAGGCCCTGCGATACGCCGGACCCGATGAACCCCAATTTAAATACTCCCAAAGCTCACCTGTTAGCTACCTACAGCGGCAAGATAGAGTTTGTCTCCGAGAGCCTGAAGCGATTTGCCCCGGATGATAAGGAAAGACCGCCGATGCCGCGCTATATTCCCAGCTGGGAAGGCTACAATACGAAAGAGATAGCGGCGAAATATCCGCTCTATTTAATTACGCCACACGTCAGGTTTTCCTATCATACTCAGACGGACAATAAGAATCCCTGGATAGAAGATATCCCGGCGCACCGGGTCAAGAAGAACGGGTATTCCTGGTGGCCGGTAAGAATCAGTCCCCGCGATGCAGCCGCCCGGGGTATTCAAGACGGAGATATAGTTAAAGTCTATAACGACCGGGCCGGGGTACTCTGTATTGCGCAGGTAACCGAGCGAGCCAGGCCGGGGCTGCTGCATTCCTATCAGGCGGGCGCCAAGTACGACCCTCTGGAGCCGGGCAAGCCGGGCAGCATTGATAGGGGAGGCGTGATGAACCTGCTGACTCCATCCCGGATGGTATCCAAAAATGCGCCGGGAGAAGCACAGAACTCCTGCCTGGTGGAAATAAGCAAGTGGGAGGCTTAATAACATGGCCAGATATGGAATGGTAATTGATGTAAATAAAGGTTTCTCAATTGATAGCCAGCGGGCAGACAGAAGTGATGCATCCGGAATATGGGCTGAACGAGAAGGTCCGCTATATCGGACTGCCGAAGAAGTTTGTGGCCGGGACGGTAATCCTGGGGGATATCGATGAGGTAGCCAAAGATGCTGCCGTAACTATAAGCGGTCAGGGGGAGACCCGGGAGGCCAGGAGTCTCAAAGCCAAAACCCTCAAGGACACCTACCTGGGCGAGATTATCCTGAAAAAATAAGTGACTTCAAACTCAACTGAGAGACGAATCTCTCTGCTTGCAAGTGCATGTTCATATGTTCAGGCAAAAAAGAGAGGCTGTCTTTACTAAAACAAAGCCTCTCTTATGGTTCCAAATTAAGGATATCCTACTTTTTAGCTCTCCACATACCGATCATAGTTTTCCCATCTTCAGAAACGACAGTGATAAAAGCAGCATCGTTTTCACCATTTTTCATATACATTCCGGTATTAATTTCGCCTGATGAAATCCACATCTGTTCTTCCCATCCTTTGGACTTCATCGTGTTTTTGTAGTAATCGCTTACGGTAGAAAGAGCATCCCCGGTTTGATAATAACGCCACTCGGCCTTGGAATATTCTGATTCGTCGGCGGGAGGCATTGACATATTCCATTGCTGCACTTCGGTAGCCCCAGAATAGATCGGCATATCACTCCACAGGTTACCGGATGATGAGGATTGAGTGGTGGTTTGCGATACAGCAGCTGCCTGTTGTGTCGGTGTGCTTGTCTGCGGTGCTGCCTGGGTCGGTTCGGGAGGGCTATCGTTTCCACCACAGCCTATCAGACCGATACTTGATATCAATAGAAGACTTAAAATAATCGTTAATAGCTTGTTTCTCAAAATGCACTCCTTAAATTTTGATTAATTGACCTGCAATTTCTCAATTTGAATAACCAATCTTACCTTATCCCCATAATGTCTTAGTATAAATCATATAAATAATTCATTTAATTGTCAAAGTAGATTGTGTTCAACAGATGACCGAAAAAAATATAGTTATCCAAATTCAATCAGATAAGGCAGCAAATCTGAAACAGGGAAAGCGGTCATTATTAAACTTTTGAAAGTTACAAGGAGGCAAGGCGACCGGGGTTTGCTCGTCCGGGGCTCAACCGGGCTTTTCGATTCTCTATATGAAATGACCCTGACCGTCCTTGATTTTAATTTGACAAACAGACGCTTAATATGATATTGATACAAGCATCAATCCTAATCGACCGGACTGAATGTTTACTCCATATTTAACAGGCTAAATTTATTTGTACTTATTTTGGAGTCGGGTACGAGGGTTGAAACATATCCCCATGTTATAATCAGAGTGAATACATTATTAAGGAGTGTAAAAAATGGGAAAAATTAAATGGGTAATGTTAATTATCTCCCTGGTTCTGATACTAATGTTAGCTCTACCTGCATGTACCAGCCCCACCCCAACTACAGCGCCCGCTCCCGCTCCCGCTCCCCAGCCTGCCGCTCAGCAGACCTTTGAGCTAAGGTATGCCAGTTTCATCCCGGCCATGGATGTCTTTGCACAGGTTCCGGGTGAATGGGCCAAGGAACTTGAGGAAGCCACCGACGGCAGGATTAAAGTGACCTTTTACCATTCTGAATCACTGGTAAAGATGCCCGATTTATTCGATGCGGTGGCTGCCGGCACTGCCGATTTTGCCATGATAGACGCAAACCTGACCCCGGAACGCCTGTCGCTGGCCGGCGGAATGACTCTTCCCATGTTATTCAAGAGTGCGAGTCAGAGTCAGCAGACCATGTGGTCGCTTCTCGAGAAATATGATGTTTTCAGAGAGCAATTCAAGCCAACGAAGGCAATCTGGTGCCATAACCCGTCCACCGGACAGCTGGTTGGCAACAAACCGATGGAAAAACTGGCGGACCTGGCGAACCAGAAAGTAGCCGTAGTAATACCCTCTGAGGCTGAATCGACCAAATTGTTGGGCATGACTCCGGTCAGCACCAATCCCACAGAGATGTACACTCTTCTGGAAAGGGGTGTTGTCGATGCGGCGGTGGGAGATTTCAACCAGGCCTTTATCTGGAAATTTTTTGAAATAACCAAGTACCGGACGGATAATATCGATTTAAGTGTAAAGGTATCTCCGGTAATCATGAATATTAAGACCTATGAAAGCTTTCCTGACGATCTCAAGGCGATTTTTGATGAAGTATCCGACGGGCTCAAGATGTCACAGCGGGCGGGTGCTGCTTATGACGATTTTCTGGTACAATCTATCGAGATGATCAAGCAGCACGATGCTGCCAAGGGGAATCCCGATTTCTACGTGCTGCCGGATTCGGAAAGACAGCTATGGTACGAAAAAATAAAGCCGGTGCAGGACAACTGGGTGAGTGAGATGGAAGCCAAAGGGCTTCCCGGACAGGCTTTCCTGGACGATCTTAAGGCTTTTGCTGAAAAGTACCAATAATAGAGCAGAAACATATTGAGTATACCTTAATCTATCGATGATGAAGGCTTAGAATGACCCCGGGGCCATGTGTCAAAAATCATTGTCCATCCCATGTATGGGGTGTTCTGGAAATTTGGGCGCGTGGCCCTGCCTGTATAAATAGAAACGGTTCTTGCCATATTCAGATGACACAGGCTGTCATTTTGTCCGGTTCTACCAGTGTTAAGCGAAAGCGGGTTTTTATTTGAAAGAATTACGAGCTTTCGAAGGGTAATGGAGGCTTTACCGTGAGAGATACTGCTCCGGCGGGTATTTTAGTCCGGTTCGGATACAGGATGGAAAAAATAATCTATCCTCTCAGCCGGTACATAACCTATTTTGCAATAACAGCTACGGCGCTGATGATGTTCCTGACCACCGCGGATGTTATTATGCGGCGGGTATTTGACCAGCCGATACTGGGCAGCTATGAAATCAGCAAGGTCTTGCTGGTCATCCTCATTTTTTCCGGAGTGGCATACGTTCAGACTTTTAAAGGTCACGTCTCGGTAGATAGTGTAACCCGTTTTTATCCCAGAACTTTGAAGATAATCAAATCCGGCCTGGCCGATTTATTAAGCATGCTGATAGTAGGGCTTATCAGCTGGCAGAGCGTTCTCTACGGTATAGAGATGTTCAGACAGGGGGAGACCTTTGTTTTGTTAAACATGGTCGTCTCCCCGTTTATATTTATCGTTGCTTTTGGGAGTTTTATACTTTTCCTGGTGATACTGGTACAGTTCATCTACACGCTGGCAGGAGCTGAAGAAAGGTA
This sequence comes from uncultured Dehalococcoidales bacterium, assembly GCA_964541585.1. Lineage (GTDB taxonomy): Bacteria > Chloroflexota > Dehalococcoidia > Dehalococcoidales > UBA3254 > CAZIQW01. The sequence continues at coordinate 6,101 of CAZIQW010000118.1, forward strand.
ATGCAAATTTGAATCAGGACACAGCCACCGGGGTGGAACATAAAGGTATGAGATATGGATAATATAAGCCTGGGTATCCTCTTTACGGTGATAATGCTGGGATTAATTCTTATCATCCAGATGCCGATAGGATTCGCCATGGCTCTGGCGGGAGCCATGGGAATATATTTTATTGCCGGTTCCGGGCCGCTATTTAACGTTATTTCCCGTTTTCCATATACTACGGGGTCTAACTATGTTTTCACCGTGATACCCATGTTTGTACTCATGGGGTGGCTGGCGGCCAGAGCCAATATCAGCACCGACCTGTTTGTGGCCATGAACAAATGGCTGGGGTGGATACGGGGAGGCCTGGCAATGGCGGTCAGTGTAGCCTGTGCCGGTTTCGGGGCGGTGTGCGGCTGCTCGATTACCACGGCAGTAACCATGACTGCCATAGCCTTGCCGGAATTGAGAAAGCATAATTACGATGACAGTTTATCCACGGGAATCCTGGCTGCCGGGGGCAACCTGGGTTTCATGATACCCCCCAGTATCGGGTTTATCATTTACGGGATAATAACAGAGACATCCATCGGACGCCTTTTCATGGCCGGCATACTGCCGGGCATTCTGCTTGCCCTGGCTTTCTGTGTTACCATCTATATCATTTGCCGTATTAACCCGGCGGCGGGTCCGTCCACCAGAAGGTTATCTCTAAAACAGGCCATCAGGATACCTGTGGGGGCCTGGTTGATGCTGGTTATCGCCGTTATTGTCCTGGGGGGCATCTATATCGGAATTTTTACACCGACAGAGGCAGGCGGGGTGGGGGCTTTCGTAATGCTGTTATTCGGTCTGACGACCAGACGGCTCGGTTGGTCCGGTCTTGAAAATTCGTTTTTCAGCACCATAAAGACATCCTGCACCATATTTATCCTCATTATCGGAGCCAGTATCTAGATCGGAAGAGCGTGTGTAGGGAAAGAGTGTAGGATAG
>CAZIQW010000119.1:0-7067 GCA_964541585.1 uncultured Dehalococcoidales bacterium
GTTGTGGGAGCAGGAGTGGGGGACAAAGTTGGGGCAGGAGCAGGACCGGGAGTTTCTGGGGGAGTGGGAGAAGGAGCAGGAGTTGGAGTTGGAGTTGGGGTTGGAGTGGGTGTTACCGGAGGTGATGGGGTCATGCCAGGAGAAGGAGCGGCAACGCCGGCAGTGACGATAAAATCTCCGGTCATGATTGTGGGATGGACATCACAGCGGAAGAAATAAGTTCCCGGTTCAGAGGGTGCGGTAAAGGTATAGGTGGTGGAACCCTCGCCGATGACTTCACCCACAAAAATCGCTTCCGCAGCGGCTGACGACCGGTAGGCAGCGAAGTTATGGGGCAGATTTTCTTGATTGGTGAAATTAATCACCACCTCACTTCCCGCGGGTACGGTAATGGTGTCCTTATCAAAGGCCAGATTCCGGGCCGACAGCTCAACGGTAACTGTATCTGCCGGCGGCTGGGCGGATAGTGAGACAGGCATTAGCAGGGTAAGTAATACCGCCAGAACGGTTACAATTACCATCAATCCGGCAGGCCTTTTTAATTTAAAATAATTCATGATTTTTCCCCCTTTGGCTGAAGAAATTTTTATATCAGTACAGATTTCAGTTATTCATGAGAATGAATCATAGGCTTACCTCCCCGGCCTGGATTGCCCAGGCTAATTTGTAATTGTCGCTGCAAATTTGCCTGATATAACAGAATTCTCAAAAGCAATAATTGCTCGAGGATTTAATAACCCATTTCAATTTAAAACCGATTTTCGTTTAATTCATCGGCAGTGGTAATTAAATCTTTTTAAGCAAAAAATCCAGAAGGGATGTTATTTTTATTTAATCAAGTCTGCCTCTCTAAACCGGCACCTGGAAAGAATATCCCGGGAACAACTAAGAATGCTAATCACATTTAATCTTGCTTAATGACCCTGTATACGATACTTTAGTATTAGAAGACATTTTTCTGATACTGGCTGTTACCAGTCGCGGACTTTAATTGATAATTAATTGACAGGAAATAGTTATAATTAAGGTAAGGGCGTTAGCAAGCAGCACGGCTTATTGAAAAGGCTGCTCCGTTAACTGTTGGCAAATAGTACACAGGCGGTAAATTTATTTGAATTTTATTGATATCTTCCTGGTTCTGCTGATATTACTTTTCGGATATCTTGGCTGGCGCCAGGGTTTTATTATGGGAATAATGGGGGTGGTCACCTGGGCCGGAAGCGCAGTACTGGCTTTTTTCTTTTACCATCCAGTAGCAGTCTGGCTAAACCAGGCAACAGGACTGGCGGAGATATGGGGCAGGCCTTTGTCTTTTATCCTGATTGCATTCTTCAGTATTTTGCTGCTGAGTGTGATTACCCAGATAATATCCGGACTAATACCGTCCCGAATTCACGGCAAGATAATCAATCAAACTGCCGGTGTCTTGCCGGGCTTATTTGAAGGACTGGTTGTCGCTGCGGTTATGGCAGTTTTGCTCCTGGCATTACCTCTTCCGGCAGTGGCACAATCGGAAATCAGAGAGAGTACGGTTGCCAGCAGTTTTGTTAATCAAGTTGAACGGGCTGAAGTCTCACTGAATGAAATTTTCGGTGAAGCAGTTACCCACACCCTAACCCGTATCACGGTCCAACCGGAGTCCGATGAGAGAATCAGTCTGGGATTTACGGTGGCTGACACCAAACCCCGCCCGGACCTGGAAGAAAGGATGCTGGAGATGGTTAACGCGGAAAGAGAAGCTGCCGGCCTGGTTCCGCTGGATTTTGATTTTGAACTCAGGGATGTGGCCCGCAGCCACTCCGCAGACATGTTGGCCCGGGGATATTTCGGGCATGTTACTCCGGAAGGTCTTTCTCCTTTCGACCGTTTGAGAAGGGATGAAGTAACTTTTCTGATTGCCGGGGAGAACCTCGCCCTGGGGCGGACGCTCCAGATAGCTCATAACGGCCTGATGGACTCACCCGGTCACCGGGCAAATATTCTGCGTCCTCAATTCGGACGGATTGGAATCGGCATTCTGGATGGAGGCCGGTATGGTTTGATGGTCACCCAGATGTTCCGCAACTGATTCCTCATTCACCTGTTATAAAGCAGAACGGGAATACGCATCAATAAGGCACCGGATAGCGTCCTTTAGTTTGTTCCAGGAAGAGGCGCAGTTCCTGGAGGGAGAGAGTGTTCAGAACTTTCCGTGCGTCCTGCAGCTTTTCTAACCCCTGGTTATAACGCATAAAGACGGCAAAATCGAAGGGATAATCAGCCTTATTTCCTCGGGAGTGGTGCCGCCGGCACTGCCGGTCTGGAAATTGAACCTTAGAACCGGCTGAATTGAGAACGGGGGAGAAATATCTCTTTAGTCGAACGTAAAAGATGCTTGATATATGCTGTTCTGTATGCTAAAACTAGAAATCAAGATAATACCGGAATCCGGTATGCTCAAAAAGGGCCGGGAGATTTTGCAGGGCATAAACGGTTTAAGGAAGGAAGGAAAATGACAAGAGTTGGAATAGTCAGTGCAGTACGGACGCCTATCGGTAATTTTGGCGGGAGTCTGAGAACAGTCCCGGCATATGATTTAGCCGCGCTCATCTTGAACGAGGCAGTCAACAGAGCCGGGGTGAAGCCGGAAGATGTCAACATGGTGGTAATGGGCCAAAACTATCAGAGCGGAGAGTATGTTAATATTGCCCGCATGGGCCTGTTATCCGCGGGGTGGCCGGTGGAGATACCCGGGTTAACCCTGGACAGGCGCTGTCCTTCAGGAGTGGACTCGATCTGCTTCGGGAAAATGCTAATCGAGTCCGGCAACGGCGAAATCATTGTTTCCGGCGGTGTGGAAAGCATGAGTACGGCGGAGTTTTACCTGAGCGGGGAAATGCGCTGGCAAATGGGCGGCAAAGGGGATATGCCTCGCGGTCACGGCAGTCTGTCCACACAGAGCATGCCTTTATATGACAGGGTGCTCCGGGCCCGCCTGATGTCCCAGCCTGAGAACCGCTTCGGTGTCATTCCCACAATGATAACCTGGGCGGAAGAGGCAGCCAAAGAATATAACCTGAGCCGGGAGGAATGTGACGAATGGGCTATCCGAAGCAACCAACGGGCGTGTGAGGCAATCAAATCGGGCAAGTTCAACTCGGAAATAGTGCCAGTGAATGTACCTCAGTCGAAAGGCGCTCCGGTTGTTTTCAGCCAGGATGAACGTCCTCGCGCGGATTCTACCCCTGAAGTTCTGGCCAAGCTCAAACCTGTAATCGGTGGAGTCTGCACGGCGGCCAATTCTTCCGGTGAAAACGACGGCGCTGCCGCTGTGGTACTCATGTCGGAAGAGAAAATCAAAGCGCTGGGGCTGAAACCGATGGCTTATATCAGGGCTTTCTCTTTCAGCGGAGCTGATCCGCGGAATGCCTATAAAGCTGCTTCCGCGGCAGTTAAAGATGTTCTGAAGAAGGCCGGAATGACTCTTGAAGATATGGACCTGATTGAAATTCACGAGGCCTTTGCCGCACAGATACTGGCTAATTTTATTGAAATGGGCATTGCCGAAAAAGACCGTGAACGGGTCAATGTCAACGGCTCCTGCATTTCTCTGGGCCATCCGCTGGGAGCCACCGGGGCCAGAATTGCAACCACACTGGTTCATGAGATGGAACGGCGCAGTGCCAAACACGGTCTTGTCGGCATCTGCGGGGGAGGCGGCATGGGCGCCTCACTGATACTGGAACGGTAGGAAGCAGCCCCGCACTATTGCGGCGTCAGGAATAATTCAGGCTAATGGGTGTTATATCAAGTTAACGCCCATTAGCTTTTTAGCAATCTGCAACCTCAGAAGCAAAGATATGCTCTCAGGGCATTATCCGGGGTAAAATAACTCATAAATTCTTGATTTAAGGTTCCTCTGCTCTGACAGGTTTTTCATTTTCACTGTCACCCCATCCCCGTATCCAGTATGGGGTAAACTCCAGCTGCTACCGCCTCATTTTCCCCCTTATTGATAAGGGGGATTGAGGGGGATAGGGAGGAACGGGAAAAGGAGACGGGTAGATTCCGGGTCAAGCCCGGAATGACAATAATTGGGCCGGGATGACAAAATGAAACAGCCCTGGTTTTTATATGGTACAGCCTGATTCGGGGCGAATACAGCTCATGAAGGCCGGGTTCAAGACTCTTCCGCTCTGAGCGGCTTTGACTCGACAGCAGAGGAAAGATATAATCGGTATCAATATCCTGGATTCCAGGTTTTATCATTGTCATATGAGGGGGATGGCCGGTCATGATAATAAAAATTGATGAGACAAAATGTACGGGCTGCGGTATTTGTGTCGACACCTGTCCTCTGGATACCCTGAGGATGGATGAGAAGGGGGAAAAGGCAGTCATAAAATACCCCGATGACTGTATGACCTGTTTTACCTGTGAATTGATATGTCCCGCCGGGGCGGTGGAGGTCCATCCATTCAAAGAGGTAATGCCCAGGTCAATAAAATATTAAGGAAGGCAATCAATGGCTGATTTAAATATAGATGCCGTATTTGAAACCGACATTCTGATTATCGGCGGCGGGCCCTCGGGGCTGTGGGCGGCCAACAGGGCCAGGGAACTGGGAGCTGAAGTGCTGCTGGTAGATAAAGGGCCCAAAAACTGGGGCGGTCTGGCAGCCATGTCCGGGGGCGATTTCGATGCTGTCCTTCCGGAAGAAAATGTCGATGATTTTGTGCAGGACATGGTCTACTATTACGATGGTCTCTGTGAGCAGGACCTGATGGAAATGATATTCAAGTATTCCTATGAGAGGCTGCTGGACTACGAGCGGTTCGGGTGTGAGTTTCGCAGGGATGCGGAGGGAAAATTATGGGGAATCCCTCAGAGAGGCCTCCCCCATGTCAAGCTGTATCCGGCCAGAGTCAAGGGGAGGGGTGGAGAAGATATGGCGCGGGGGCTGATTAAGGAAGCTGATCGGCTTGGATTGAAACGGCTGCACCGAACGCTGGTCACGGACTTAATCCAGAATGACGGCAAGGTTGTGGGAGCCGCGGGCTTTAATACACTGAACGGAGAATTCTATGTATTCAAGTCCAGGGCAGTAATTCTGGCCACCGGCGAAGGCGGCTGGAAAGCCTCATATTCGGCCAATACAGCCTGCGCCGAAGGGATGCTGATGGCCTTTCGGTCCGGTGTTGAAATGAAGAACTGCGAATTTATCAGGGTCTGGAACTGGCCGGTACAATTTGCCTGGGAGAGCCAGACCACTCTTCTGCCCTTGGGTGCCAGGTTTGTTAATGCCGTGGGGGAGCCTTTTATGGACAAATATTGTCCTTCCATAGGCAGCAAGGTTGACCAGCATTATAACGTAATCGGAATGGCGATGGAGGCCAGGGAGGGGAGAGGCCCCATCTATTTTGATGTCAGCCAGCTGAATCTGGCTGACCCCAGAGTATTAAAGCCGCAAGCCGGGTGGCAAGGATTGAATTATCGCAAGTTAAAAGACCTGGGAATAGACTTTTTCAAAGACAGGACTGAATGGATGCCCGGGCCATACCAGACCTGCGGGGGTCTGGTAGCGGACCTCGATGGAAGGACCAGAATACCCGGCCTGTTCCTGACCGGCTGCGCCAGGGGTATTGAGCCGGGGCTTTGCATCGGAGGTCTTCATCTCTGCATCACCGCGGTGACCGGACACATTGCCGGTGAAATAGCTGCCGCTTATGCCAGGGAACAGGGGCTTTCTCCAATAAAGGAAGCTGAAGTCCGGGAGTTAAAAAACAACCTGTTTGCACCCCTGGGAAAGCCGGGGACAGGTTTTAAGCAGGCTCTGCGGGAAATCCAGGAGACGATTTTCCCGTATGAGGTGAGCATAATCAAGAGTGAAAAGAGCCTCAAGGATGCCCTGGATAGAATGGAAAGCATCAAGAATGAAATTTTGCCCCGGGCAGGGGCTGAAGATTCGCATTACCTGATGAAATTAATCGAAATCAGGGGCATCGCTTTCATGAGCGAGATGTATCTGAGGGCTTCGCTGATGAGGAAAGAGACCCGGGCCGGCCATTACCGGGAAGACTATCCGGGCCGGGACAACGAAAACTGGTTAAAATGGATTGTCATCAGTCAGACGGATGACAAACTGAATCTGAGAGCTGAGCCGGTGCCTTTTGAAAAGTACAAGTTCCGTCCTGCCAGTTACTATATGGACAACTTTAACTTTCCGGGAAGGGAGACCTGAAATAAGTCTTCTTTGAAAAACTGAAGCAACGCTGTCAAAACGCATCTACCGTTTTATTGGCAACAGGCATCGGCCAGCCTGTATTATTGGTTAACAACATCTATGGCACAAAAGTAGTTTAATTGATAAAGAGGCGTTGCAATAGAAGCGGTTTAAGGGCTATTTGGCCGAACCTCTCTGGCAATAATAGGCCATAGGCTGGCTTTGGGCCAGGTTGTATTCAGCGTAAATCGGACAGGTATTGCAGATACACTTCATCTGAGAGTCAAGGTCCTGGCAGGCTGCTGTGCCTGTTCCACAATATACTCCCGGTACATCTTCTCTCCTTACGGGGTCTTTCATCATAGCTTCTTGCATGGCTGTCATTTTACCTTTTACGCATCCACTGTTAGCCTGCACCGGACATTCAGTGCACTTGCATCTCATGATATTAGTAGCGTTTAAAGGAATTTTGGTAGCCGTCCTTTCACTAGCCATTACCATCCTCCTCACCAGAATATTTACCAGTATCCAGGTTAAAACTTTCCAGTAAAACGGAGTATACGAGTACCTGCTTAATATATAAAACAATAACTCCACATTTAAAAGATTAGCCTGAGGACAAAATTGTTCCAGGAACAAGACTGATAAGGGTTACCGCTAACTCTCATCCCAGTCGGTGCAGCCAGGTTGCAGGCGTACAACTCGCTGGCCTATAATGTAAGAAATTGTATCCGGCTATTAACACGGGAATATAACTGGCATTGTCCTGTATCTTCATAAATCCCCCTGTAATCTTCTTAAAATTGAGGCCTTAATATTTTAGATCGGAAGAGCGTCGTGTAGGGAAAGAGTGTAGGATAGGGTG
>CAZIQW010000120.1:0-7050 GCA_964541585.1 uncultured Dehalococcoidales bacterium
ATATGGAGTCTGTTTCCCGTGCAACGCTTCGTAGATAACGGGAAAGAAAAATGCTGGCAACCACCGAAACCGCCATTACTGCGATTCCCAGATACGTCATTTCCAGAGTTTCCCTGGTGATTATCCTTTGCACGGATGAGTAGATAATTGTCACACCAGCTGTGAGAATTAATAATGCCTGAATAACCGCAGCGATATTTTCCACCTTGCCGTGACCGAAAGGATGCTCTTTGTCGGCGGGTCTGGCGGCAATGATAACCGAGAAAAAGGTAATAATAACGGCGAACAGGTCCAAGAGACTGTCCGCCGCCTGTGCCAGGATGCTGATGCTCCCGGTGATTATCCCGACCGTAATCTTCAAAACCATAAGCCCGACGACTACGGTGAGAGAGATTCTAGCCGCTTTTTTAGCTGATAACATTTTTAACTTCTGGTTTTAACTGTCACCAGATTGTTACGTTTTGAAAAACCACCCAGTTTCTTTTTATGCCAGGCCACCAGGAGTGAGGGTGTAATGCAGGTTGAGGAAAACAAGCCGGCGATGACACCGATGATTAAGACCATGACAAAATTCTGGATGGAAGCCCCCACGAACAAGGCCAGAGCGAGCAGGGTAAACAGAGTGGTCAGAGTGGTATTAATGGAACGTCCGAAGGTCTGTACCACACTGGTATTAGTAGTATATTCAAAATCAGGGCTGATGCCCCGGCTGACGTTTTCCCGGATTCTATCAAAAACCACCACCGTATTGTTAACACTGTACCCGATAACGGCCAGAATACCGGTAATAAACATCAGGTTGATTTCCCAGCCCCAGATACCGCCGAGTACGGAAAAGACGCCCAGAGCAATCAGGGCATCAAATACCAGTCCGATAATGGCACAGGTACCGAAGCGGAAAGGACTGGGCATTCTCCGGAAAGCCCAGGCAATATAGAGCAGCATGGCTATTGCGGCAATGATGATGGCTATTCCGGCATTGCGGGCTGTCTCAGTGGCTATCATAGGGGATACTCTGTCAGACTCGTTTTCCTGAACAGTACCGAAATACGCTCTCAGGCCGTCAAGCAACTGGGCTTTGGCCGCGTCATCGAGTTCAGACGTACGGATAATATAATCACCGGCACCGGTGCTCTGGATAAGAGCTCCCGGATGTCCCAGAACTCCCATCTGTGTTTTCAAATCGTCCTGGTTTACCTGCTGTTCAAAGCTGATATTCAACAGAGAGCCGCTGCTGAACTCAACACCGGTTCTCAGGCCCAAAGTTGCCAGAGAGATGATGCAAATCAGTATCAGCACACCTGAAATAGTAAAGAACCATAGTCTTTTTCCGATAATATCCATTCTATTTTCCACCTGAATATAAAGTGAATAATGCTGTTTTATGTGAGACACGCGAGCCGATGAAGAGCCTCAGTAAGGTGCGGGTGACAATTATGGCAGTAAACATGCTTACCACTACGCCGATAATCAGGGTGACGGCAAATCCCATCACCGGAGCGCTGGCCACAATAGTGTTAGCCAGTACCAGCAGGACGACGCAGGCGATGAGGGTAGTCACGTTACTATCAAAAATTGCCTTCCATGCCCGTTTGAACCCGGCTTCAATCGCAGCCCCCAGAGTCCGGCCCATCCGAATTTCTTCTTTTACCCTCTCGAAAATCAACACGTTGGCATCTACTGCCATGCCCAGGGATAAGACAAAACCTCCCAGACCGGCCAAACTTAAGGTTACCGGCCAGAGTTTGAAGATTGCCAGTACTATCAAGGCATAGAATATCAATGCCAGACTGGCCAGTACTCCCGGTAAGCGGTAATACAAAATCATAAACAGCATGACCAGGATGAGGCCGATTACGGCGGCTTTGACAGCCATATTCACGAAGTCGGCCCCGATAATGGGGGATACGGTCTGCTCGTAGATGGGGGTCAGGGGAACCGCGATACGCCCGGCGTTGAGGAGCTGTGAAAGCTGGGTAGCTTCCTGCTGGCTCAGGCCTTCGATAATACCGCGTTCGGTAATCTGGGCCCGGATGATAGGAGCGATGGGTTCATCATCATCTCCAGTCAGAGCTCCATCTCCGGAAAAAATACCCAGGGGCTGATTCAGCATTCGCTGAGTAATCTGTCCGGACAACTGACTGCCTTCAGCATCCCATTCGAATGCCAGAACAATCTGATTGAAATCACCCGTAGTCACATAGGTGTTCTGTTTAAAGTAAGAACTGTTCAGCTCTTTTTGCTCGCCGTTAATAACGCCGGTTGCGGGTTTCCAGCTGCCCAGCTCGTTTGTCCATTTAACCGCCGGGTCGTTTTCATCTGCCAGCTCGCCGAATTCCAGAATGGCGGTCTGTCCAATGACTTCCTTGGCCTTGTCCACATCGCTGATTCCCGGCAGCTGCACCAGTATCCAGTCACTACCCTGTCTCTGAATAACCGGTTCGGAAACGCCGAAGACATCAATACGGCTGCGGATGGCAGTTACATCCGAGTCGATAGCTTCATCTCTTTCCGCAGCAGGAATATCCGAGAGGTCGGCTTGATAGAGAATATGTACCCCGCCCATCAGGTCCAATCCCAGTTTCATGGGCCTATTACCAAGGGCGCCGTTGCTGATAGGAAATACTACAGCGGCTGCCAGAGCGAAAATTATCAGGATAATTCCGAAAACTATTATGTTTTTACGCATAGTCACCCTACTCTTTTATGTTACGTTCCCTATATAATAAACGATTTTTAACATAAGATAAAGCTGCCTCCCGGGTAGAAAGCTCACCCGCAGCCTGAGATTCTTTCACGGCCTCCAGTATTTCCCGGATTTGCGGTCCCGGTTTCAGACCGAAGAGGTTCATTAAATCGTGTCCGTCAATAAGCTTCGGCGGAGAAATCAGGCTTTCTTTACGAGAACACTCCGTCAGGATATAATTTGCCTGTTCGGTATGCCATTTCCATTGTTCCCTATCCAGGTCCGGGCCCCGGGCTGCCAGGTGGTCAGCCAGACTGAGAAAAATAACATCAATCCCCGCACTGCCGGTATCCCGGAAATAACGGTAAATCGCCCGCTGCGTCGGCATCCCTTCGCGACCCATCTGGGTTGGACGCAGGTGGTAACGCACCATCAACTCGACCAGTTTTATCTCTTTGTTGCTGAAGCGCAGTCTCTCCAGAATGCCCGCGGCCAGTGCGGCTCCCTGCTCGGCATGACCGTAGAAGCGGACCCTCTCATCAACCGTGATTCTGGTCTCCGGCTTGGCAATATCGTGAAGCAGGGCTGCCAGTTTGATGAGCACGGCATGATTGCTGATATTACCGACCTTAGCGGCAAAATGCCGGCTTAATTTATCCGACCAGGGGACAGCATCCAGTACATCTGCCGGAACATGTTCCCAGTTTCCCTGTCTCAGCAGGAAGTCCACAGTCTGCACCGTTTTCAGGGAATGGTTTAAAACGTCCCAGTGATGCTCTTTAGGCTGTTCGACTCCCCGGCACGATTCCATTTCCGGGATTACGGCAGTCAGCAGTTCCAGGTTATCCAGGTAGCACACGAACCGTCCGGCTTCAGGGATTGCCAGAATCCGCAGCAGTTCGTCCTTTATCCTTTCGCCGGCAACCCGGCCGATTAAACTGCGATAACGCCGGATAAGCGCCTCGGTCCTGGCCGTAATGCGAAAATCGAGCTCCGCTGCCAGGCGCACCGCCCGCAGCAAACGTGCGGGGTCGGCCTCAAAAACAGAATCGTTAACGGCCTTAACGGCCTTTCGACTTAAATCTTCCTGTCCGGCAAAGGGATCGATAAGCTGAAAAGCTGCCGGGTTTTCAAGGAATGTTTTAAGCCGGATAGCCATGGCATTGATGGTAAAGTCACGGCGGGCCAGGTCCTGATGAATTGTTCCGTCGAAGGTTGAAAGGTCAACATACCACGATTTTAATTCCCCGGTTTCTCCTCCGGGTAAGGGGGAATTAAGTCTGTCTCCTGACTTTTCCAGGACAGGGGAGGGGATTATGTCCTTCCGGGGCAGGACTATTCTGGCTATCCGGTTGGCTTCATCAAGCAGGACAAATTTCCCTCCGAGGGCGTCCGCCATTTCCGGGGCGATTTTCAGCACATCTTCCGCAACCGCCACATCGATATCGGCTGTCGGCCTTCCGGTCAACATATCCCGAACGAACCCGCCTACCAGGTAGGCTTCTATCTGCCCTGCGTTAAGGAAATGGTCTACTGATTTCAGTATTAATAAGGCTTCCGGTTCGATCTGTAATGACAAGTTTTTTAATCCGCCTGTTGTTTCTAAAGTCAAAATGTGATTCATGAAATTAATTCAAAAGGAAAAAGTCAAAAGGCAAAGGTGAAACAACCAATAACCAGGGGACAAACACCAAAAAATCTCAAAAATTTTGAATTTTGACCTGTAATTTTGCCTTTTGAGTTTTGAATTTTAACTTCTCCTTAAAGTCTATATCCTAGCCTGATTCTCTTTACATAAATATCCCCTCCTGCCCGGGCAAGGAGGGGAACAGGTTTTACCCCTGAACTCAATTACTAGGCTTCGGTTTCTACCGGCTCATCTTTAACCAGTTTATCCGGACTATCTAAATGGTCAATATACAGGATTCCGTTCAAATGGTCAATTTCATGCTCCAGGGCCTGAGCCAGAAGTTCGTCCGCCTTAATGCGCACCTCTTTCCAGTTCTCATCGCGGGCTTTGGCTGTAACGGTGACGGCTCTTTTAACCTTTCCGGAATAGCCGGGAATACTGAGGCATCTTTCGGTTAATTCACGTTCGCCGGATTTTTTCACTATCTCCGGATTAATCAGCACCATCGGTACTGCATCTTCTTCGGGCAGGCAAATAACGACGATGCGTAAGGAAACGCCAATCTGTGGAGCCGCCAGGCCCACGCCATTAGCCTCAAACATGGTATCCAGCATGCTGTTAACCAGTTTCCGGACAGAAGGGTCCATACCGGAAACCTTTTTGGCCTTTTGCTTCAGCACCGGATCCGGAATTGTCCGTATTGGAATTACTGCCATCGATATACCCCGTTTTCTTAATTTCTGTTCTGGTAGCCAGACTCTCTAATTCTAACAAATATCCGTATATGAGTACAATTTATGCAGAAGCTTTCATACGGCGAAGGTATATCACCAGCAGTACCGCCAGCAGTACCAGCAAAATATTCCTGAAGAATAAGACCAGGACAATCCCGGTATCCAGTTCCAGGAGCGCCAGATAATTCAAGGGGAAAATATAATAAGTCAGCCCGCCTATCAACACAAAAACAGCCGGAATGGCGTAGCGCCACCGGTGGAACAGTAAAGGGAGCAGAGGGAACAACCAGATAATATATTGAGGTGACAGGACCTTACTGGCAACCAGGAGAATGGAGATAACCAGGAGCGAATAAGCGCCCAATCGGGTAAACTGGCTTTTACCGGGCTGCATCCGGTGGTAAATAAACCAGTAAGCCATGAGAAGGAAAATTATGAGCAGGAAAGTGGATGCTCCGGACAGGGTATCCGCCAGGGGCCCGGCATGGTTCCAGGAGCCGAAATCGAAGACCATCTCCACAGAGTATAAGCCCAGCTCTCCGGCAACCAGCAGAAAACCGCTGTAGATACTTTCTATCTGGATTCCACGGTGCGAGTGATAGTTTATCAGGTTAACGGTGCTCTCCGGGCTGATTATGAGGAAAGGGAGAGCAATTACCAGGCAAACTGCTGCAAAGGTAACGAGTCCGGAACGAATAAGCCGGTACTGGCGGTTGCGGATGTAATAAATCAGGAATACGGGAGCAATGACCACCGGAAATATCTTGGTCAGGGTTCCCAAAGCTAAAAATACCCAGCTGGTCTTATGCCTGCCCCTCCAGAAAAAGTAAAGGGAGAGCAGCACCATGACGGCCGGGAAAATATCGTACTGGTGGGCGATAATCGGTCCGACGGCCAGGAAGCAGCCGGTATAAACGGCCAGCAATTTCCAGGGGGCCTTTCCCATCCGGCAGGCTATCTTATAGACCAGGAACAAGCCGGCCAGGGCGAAAACAAAGACCTCGACGCGGTACAGCGCGGCAAAAGCTTCATATGATGAGGCTGCCAGACGGGGGAGCAAGAAGAACAGCAGGGAGAACGGAGGATATTCAAAAATGAAATCCCGGTAGGGCAAGCTGCCGTTGAATACCCTGGAGGCGTAATCGAAATATAATCCGGTAGCGGAGTAGGGTATATCGTAGACGGTATCATAAAGCCAGAAGAATATCAGGAAAAAGGCGACGCTGAAAAAAACCAGCTGCCATTCCGGATTTTGGAATTTACCTTTGATCTGATTACCTGACGGTTCTGCCTGCTTTCCGGTATTCGTTTTATTCATTCTCCTATAATTATACTTTCTGTGACAGGTTATTCCGGAACTTGGTTAAATCTATCTTATTTATTCCGGTACGGCGGGATCTTGCGGGGGGTTAGGGGGCGGTGTTTGAGACGGGTAGGGGATACGGGGAGAGAGCAGCTCGGTTAGCTCTCTCCCGTCCTGAGTGGTAAATTTAACCTTTACTTGAGTCTCGTCCACCAGCCGGCTGATTTCCTGCTTGGAAAGATGGCTCCCGTCAAATTTCCAGCTGGCAATGTAAGTTTCGCTCCGGTCCGGCGCGAAGGAAGTGATTTCCGGGTCTTGGGGCCGGGCCTCAATTACCGCCGGCTTTTCAGTCTCGTTGGTCGCCATGGTAGAGAGGGTGAGCCGCACGTTATCCACGGTTTCCGCACTCTGGTTGGTAAGGGTAATCCGGAAGGTGACTTGCTGGTGGGCGGCATCGTTATAACCTGGTTCGGCGCCGATGGTGACCACCATATCCCGGCTGAAGACCGGCTGTCTGGAATCCGGCGTGATGCTGCCGGCTATCTGCCAGCCGGGCAGGAGATTCCCCTCATCGTCCAGGGGCGGCTCGATAGCAACCGGCTGGTTAAAGTCATAGTACCTGTAGGTTGTAGTGGATGTAAATAATTGACCAGATCGGAAGAGCACACGTCTGAACTCCAGTCACCGCTCATTATCT
>CAZIQW010000121.1:0-5236 GCA_964541585.1 uncultured Dehalococcoidales bacterium
AGTCACCCCCCAGAATATTATCCAGTGTCCCGCCTGGCGGCACCATCGGAAATACATCGGCTTCCCTTTCGACCAGGAAATCGATAATCACCGGCCGGTCAGTGACTGCCAGCGCCCGGCTTAATGCCGGATCGATTTCTTCTGCTTTGGTGACCCTGATTCCCATAGCACCATACGCCTCGGCCAGTTTAACAAAATCAGGCTGATGGCTCATATCAACATAGGAGTACCGCTTTTGATAAAAGAGACCCTGCCATTGCCTGACCATTCCCAGATACTGATTATTAAGTATACATATAACGATGGGCAGTTTGTACTGAACTGCGGTACCCAGTTCCTGAATATTCATCTGGATGCTGCCGTCACCGGCGATATCCACCACTTTTTTATCCGGGCAGGCGATCTGTGCGCCGATGGCTGCCGGGAAACCGTAGCCCATGGTACCCAGACCGCCGGAAGTGATAAAGCTGCGGGGATGTTTGAATTTATAAAACTGGGCGGTCCACATCTGGTTTTGTCCCACTTCAGTGGTTATGATCGCTTCGCCCTGGGTATGATGATAGATCCTTTCCACTACATCCTGGGGCATGATGCGTCCTTCTGCTGATTGGGGGTAACTCATGGGAAATTCATCTTTCCAGCGGTCAATAGTCTGCAGCCATTCACCCGCCTCCTGTACTTCATCAAGGCGTTGATTGATAGCCTGCAGAACTTCCTTCACATCACCTACGATAGGAACATTGATATTTACATTCTTGCCGATTTCGGCCGCATCTATGTCAATATGAATGATCCTGGCATTGGGAGCAAAGCCTTCTAATTTTCCGGTAACGCGATCATCAAAACGAACTCCCACGGCAATGATCAAATCACTTTCACCCATGGCATAATTGGCGTAACGGGTTCCATGCATACCCAGCATCCCCAGGGAAAGATAATGCAGAGAGGGAAAACTGCCTAAGGCCATCAAGGTTGATGCCACCGGAATCTTCCGGCGCTCTGCCAGTTCTCTTAATTCCATGGCGGCATTGGAGGCGATCACACCGCCGCCGGCATAAATCACCGGGCGCTGAGCTTTTTTGATCAGTTCCACCGCATTGATTACCTGGCCGTTGTTATACCCGCGCATCACCCGGTAACCCCTTATGTTTACATCTGCCTGGGCCGGTTCATATTCAATGGTTCTTTCCATAACATCTTTCGGAAGGTCTACCACTACCGGACCGGGGCGATTGGTTCTGGCAACATAAAAGGCTTCTTTGACGATCCCGGCCACATCCTCGGTCCTTTCGATCAAATAGTTATGTTTGGTGATGGGTAAAGTTATACCGGTAATATCTGCTTCCTGAAAAGCATCTTTGCCAATAAAGGGTGTACCTACCTGTCCGGTAAAACAAACCATCGGTATGGAGTCCATATAGGCAGTGGCAATACCGGTAACCAGATTTGTAGCTCCCGGGCCGGAAGTAGAAACACATACCCCTACTTTTCCTGTAGCCCTGGCATAACCGTCAGCTGCATGGGCTGCTCCCTGTTCGTGACGTACCAGTACATGCCTGATATCTGAACTGTACAGGGCGTCGTATACAGGCAGGATCTGCCCGCCGGGATAACCAAATATGGTATCCACGCCTTCTTCTTTTAAACATTCCAACAATATTTCTGCACCTTTTAACTTCACTCAGAACACCTCCCTGTTTTCCTCCCGCCGTTTAACCAACGGCTGCCATCTATTGTCGATCCGCAATCAGGAGAACCTTCTGCCCTGACTCCGGCTGTTTTGCGATTAAAATAGCGGGCTAAAGATGGCCCGCTGCATTTGCTTTTCAGTCCGGTCGGCCTTATGGCTTTTTAAATATGGCACCGGTACTGGCTGATTGTACCATCTGAGCATATCGCTGCATATATCCTTTTTTTATCCTGGGTTCAGGTACCTGCCATAGTCGTCTTCTTTCGGCAAGCACTGCTTCATCTACCATTAGTTCCAGCTGATTCGCCGGAATATTAATTCGAATCAGGTCGCCCTCTTCGACAAGGGCAATTACACCTCCGGCGGCTGCCTCCGGTGACACATGCCCTATGGATGCTCCCCGGGTTGCACCGGAAAAGCGTCCGTCGGTTATCAGTGCTACTTCCTTATCCAGCCCCATACCGGCAATAGCCGAGGTGGGAGTAAGCATTTCCTTCATTCCCGGTCCTCCCCGGGGACCTTCATAACGGATCACGATGACATCGCCGGCTTTGATCTGCTGTTTTAAAATAGCATCGACGGCTGCTTCTTCTGAATCAAATACCCGGGCCGGCCCAGTATGTTCCATCATTTCAGGATCGACTGCGCCTTTTTTAACCACGGCTCCATCAGGTGCCAGATTGCCAAATAAAATTGCCAGCCCGCCGCTGGGGCTACAAGGAGCATCTATCGGGCGGATGACTTCGTGGTTTAAAACAGGCGTATCGGCAATATTTTCTCCGATGGTGTGCCCGGTCACGGTCATGCAGGTAAGATCAAGCAGACCTTTTTTGCCAAGTTCATTATATATTGCCTGAACACCGCCGGCCGCATGCAAGTCTTCCATATGATGGCTTCCGGCCGGGCTTATTTTACACAGATGGGGAGTGGTTTGGCTGATTTCATTGAACAGGTTAAGATCCAGTTCTACCTCGGCTTCACTGGCGATAGCCAGCAAATGCAGGACTGAATTGGTGGAACAGCCAATGGCCATATCCATATGAATAGCATTACGGAAAGCGGATGGGGTCATGATATCGCTGGGTTTTATATCTTTTTCCCATAATTCCATGATTTTCATACCGGCCTTTTTGGCAAGGCGGATACGTTCTGAATATACTGCCGGTATAGTCCCGTTACCGGGCAAACCCATGCCCAACGCTTCGGTCAGGCAGTTCATGGAGTTGGCAGTAAACATACCGGAACAGGACCCGCAAGTAGGACAGGCATTCTGCTCCAATGCACAAAGCTGGTCATCGGTGATCCGGCCTGCTGCGGCTGCGCCTACAGCTTCAAATACCTGGGTAACACTGATCGCTTTGCCGTCAGCTCTGCCAGCCAACATCGGTCCTCCACTGATAAAAATGGCGGGAACATTGATCCGTGCTGCGGCCATTAACATGCCCGGAACCACTTTATCACAATTAGGAATAAATACCAAAGCATCAAAGGCATGGGCCACTGCCATAATTTCCACGGAATCGGCGATCAGTTCCCGGCTGCCCAAGGAATAGCTCATCCCGATATGATTCATGGCAATACCGTCGCAGACAGCTATGGTCTGAAACTCAAAGGGTGTTCCTCCGGCCAGTCTTATTCCTGCTTTCACCGCTTCGGCTATTTTATCCAGATTGATATGACCGGGAACGATATCATTTTTTGAATTTACGACTCCGATAAGAGGACGGGCAATTTCTTCATCAGTTAAGCCCAGTGCATTAAACAGGGAACGATGGGGGGCCTTTTCCAGTCCTTTTTTGATCATGGTGCTTTTCATAAATTTCCCCTCCTGAAAAAAGTGAGCTGAAAACAAATTGAATATAAAAAACCTCTCGTCCAAATTCAGGGACGAGAGGTATTTCTCGCGGTACCACCCTGCTTGTCGTTTGTTAACGACCACTCGCAGCATTATGCCCAGTTTTTAACGGACCTGTTTGTCCGGCACCACCTACTTGATCGATTGATCTTTCAGATGGCAGCTCGAGGATGATCGCCATATAAATGTTGATACCGGTTTCCACCACTCCGGCTCTCTGTAATCTAACGCTTTTATATGTTATGTCCTGTC
This sequence comes from uncultured Dehalococcoidales bacterium, assembly GCA_964541585.1. Lineage (GTDB taxonomy): Bacteria > Chloroflexota > Dehalococcoidia > Dehalococcoidales > UBA3254 > CAZIQW01. The sequence continues at coordinate 3,798 of CAZIQW010000121.1, forward strand.
ATAGCCTGTTATCCTATTTAATTATTATAATAGTATAGGGAAACCCGGATTAGCTGTCAATATAAATCACGATTGTTTTTCGTGTTTTTTTTGTTCCAGTTTACGAACATATTCTTGCAGTGACAGTCTTTGCCGGCTGATGTTCTTTTCTTTTTGCCGGAATTTTTTAAGCATGCTCCATAATAGCTGTTTGCCCTCTTCCGTCTGGCTGGCTTCGGAAGGGCTCATTCCCTTTAAGTGGCGTAAGCCTGAATAGTACCATTTGTTAAGATAAACTTCTTTTAATGCCTTTTCCAATCCCGGATATTCTTTTTTGATACTCGTGCTTAAAATATCGAATATGCTGCCATATCGTTTTTCCACTCCATCATATTCAAGCTGATCTCCCGCCAGCATCTCAAAATCCTTCCGGGCAAGATCCAGATCTATTTCACCGAAAGCCGAAATGTTCAACCAGTCATCGTCAAGCATATATTCAGCAAAAAAACCCAGCCCGGCCAGCGGATGACTGAATTGGTAATACACCTTTTTGTCAGGGCTGATATCGACCGCCATATCTTGTACTTTATTGAGCGATTCAATTATTTTTGCCCGGTCTTTCACATAATAGCTCACAGTCAGGCAGCGCATTCCGTCGTCAAACGCATTGCCGGCGGCATGATCATAAAAGGTATCTTCAAAGCTCTTATACCGCCCATTGATATACTTGTAGGCGGTCAGCATGTCTGTTTCATAAGTCCCCAGAGGGGTCACAATATTGCTGTATTCTTCCATGAACATCTGATGCAGTTCGTCGATAAACTCGGTATGTTTGCTGATCAAAGCCAGTTCTTCACCATTATTGACCACAATATCTACTGCAACTCCTTCAAAAAATACCACGCCCTGGCTTTTATCTTCCGCTTCTTCCGTTATGCGCATATGCACACCATAGGTCAATTCCTCAATGCTCTGGATATTATCTACCTTTTCCAGAATTTCGAAAAGCTCATCCACATCAGTTACATAATAGATACGGCATAAGACTGATCCTGTAAAAGGACTGGCATCTCTTTCCCGGTTCAGGCACTCCTGTTTAAGCAGTTCAAAATCATAGATATACCAGGTTTTTTGTTCATCCCTGATCAGTTGGAATTGCAATTGATTGGCAAATATCTCCTCATCCCGTTCAGTATAAGCATTGGCATTTATAAAAACCTGGTTCCCCACAGCGTGCACATCCTGTACCTGGGTTTCCAGCAATAAGGTTCCGGCACTAAAAAGACTGCCCAGATTCTCCAGAATCCTGTGAACATTGCCCTCTTCGGTGGCCAGAGCTTCCAGGTAAAGATAATCCCGATTCCTGATGCTCAGAAAATAATTGTTTACCAGCTGCCGGGGCGTAAACTGGACGGAAATGCGCCGAAAGAGACTTAAATGATCAGGTAAATCATGGAAGA
>CAZIQW010000121.1:5246-7047 GCA_964541585.1 uncultured Dehalococcoidales bacterium
AATAATCGATATATTTTTGATAGAGAAAACGGCCTAATGCCGGAGCAGTCATATAGCGGAGATTATTGGCGTAGGCCTGATAGATCAGAGTGCAGGCTTCCTCGTAGCTGACCTCCTCCATATCAGACAAACTGTTCCTTTGCTCCTCGTAAGCATAAATCGGCATATCGTCGACCAATATAAAGCTGTGGATCCCGTCCGGGTTAAAGGTCAGGTAAAAACACTCCACATGTAAAGCAGAATTGTCTGTAATCCAGGCTGCATCAAGGGTTATTCTGCCGGTATGGCGGGTGCGGCTGACATAAGCTTTATAAAATGTCCCGGCAAAAAATTGCGGTGGTGTGACATCCAGCCCTGCCATACGGTATTTTTCCAGGGCTTTATCACAAATGGCCGCAAACTCCGTGTCGTATTCCATCTTCATCAAATAAAAAAAATCCACCATCTCATCCTGGTAAAATGAAGACATCCCTTCGATCATTTCAGTTCTGACTTCATCAGGCATATCTTCCAGCCTTTCCAGCAGGAAAAGGCGGCCCTGGTTCATATCGATCATGGCAGTGATTTCCTGGGCGAACTTTTTCAAAATGGGTTTGGGATAAGAATTCTTTTTCTTTTTCATTGAGACCCCTATCAGACATAAAATTAACGGAGCAGTATTTCCCGTCTCCTGATGGTTATTGTAATCTAACATTCCGGCGGGCACAAGTATCAGCTCTGCCCCCATCCTGCTTATTTCCCCTTTTATTGCAGTTTACTTGTTGTGTCAGAATAAAAAAAGTCATTCTTTCATATATTATTGATGGTGATAAGCAATGATTGAAAAAGTTATCAGTATCCTGCTGTTGATTTTGCTCTGCGGCACCTTGATCTATTTGTTGATTTCAAAAGTAATTCCCGCCTTAATGAGCAAAAATTGAGAAAAAATGATAATTATATCCTGCTATATTTCCCCTCTTTTTGTATCACAATAAGAATAAAAAGGAGGGAAACATTTTGACCAGATATAGAACTACCGATGGTCAGGAAGATTTAAAGCAAAATTTTCATTGGTTTGGTGCCATGGCTATCCCACTGGCCTTTATAAACGGTTTATTCTTTGGCGGTTATGCATTAAGAAAAATCAGGCAGTACTGGGAAGGAGGTCCGATGGACTGAGGCGGGGCATCCCTGGCCGGACATTACACTTCCAATCATGGTGTATGACCGGCTATTTTTATTTACGTATAATTTATTGTCGAATATTCCTCAAGCAGTTATTTATCTTCCCAAAGGTTACTGTTACAATAATAATATAATACTTCGGGGGGAAGTGTTTCCGATTCTTAAGCAGCTGCTTGATGGTGTTTATGTAGTTGTACCTGAAACCCAGCCTAAATATCCTTACTCAAACAGCATGTACTTTGACGATGATATTCCGGCTGTGATCGACTTGGGGGCTGGAGGAAAAGCGTTTTCAGCTATCACAGGGCCTAAAGTCCAAATGGCCCTAATTTCCCATTCTCATTTTGATCATCTTCATGGGGACAGTTTTTTCCCGGCAGCCAAGTTTTATGTCGGAAAAGAAGAACTTGCTACCTATGATGACGAAGCATCCTATCATAACTTTCACGGCTATGACCTATGGTCAGTCATGATGCCTGGTATTAAAAGGCCGGGTTACGGTTCGGTCATTCCCATGCCGGAAGATGTACCGGTGAGTCCCGGCTTCAGAAAGATTCCTGTGGCGGGAGCCTTCAAAGATCAAGACCAGATAAGATCGGAAGAGCACACGTCTGAACTCCAGTCACCGCTCATTATC
>CAZIQW010000122.1:0-428 GCA_964541585.1 uncultured Dehalococcoidales bacterium
TGGGAATGCCATTGGCTTAACTCCCAATGGAGCTACCACCTTGGTATGAGTATAACAATGGGTATTGAGAATACCTCATTTGTCACAACGGTTCATTCGGACGGGAAAGGTTAGGCAATCTGTGGTAGGAAAGGAATGTTAAGTTTCAAATCACATAAGATAACGATGAGAGCCCAATAATTGAAGATTTGCAGATTTTTTTGGATAGATATTATTCTCTTAGGGGATGGACCTCCAGTGGAGCACCAACTCCAGAAAAAATAAAGGATTTGGGGCTGGAAGAAATCATTAAGGAATAGTAACATGTCGGTCAAAGTACAAATCCAAGATACTTTTCACACCACTACCGGTGGGGGGAAAATAGTAGAGGTAGACGGGAATACAGTCAGATCGGAAGAGCGTCGTGTAGGGAAAGAGTGTAGGATAGG
>CAZIQW010000122.1:438-7031 GCA_964541585.1 uncultured Dehalococcoidales bacterium
AATGCCATTGGCTTAACTCCCAATGGAGCTACCACCTTGGTATGAGTATAGTGATATTATAAAGCTTTCCCGAACGGAAGGAAAGGCCGTTTCGCAGCTATTAAAATATTTGATGAAAAAAACGGTAATTAATCATGATGCCGAAGTGAGGAAAACCGGCAAGGCAAAGTAATAAATAAGAAGGGAGCCGATTATAATATGGACAAGCTTAATCCAGATACCACCGCGAATCATATCGATAACCCGCAGATAACCGGAGCTATAAATTATGGTATTGGGTGGGGTGCCTACCGGAAGTAAATAGACAAAAGATACGGCAATAGCAGCGGCCAGCATGGTAGCCACCGGGGACATTCCGGTAGCTACTGCAAGGGCAGCCATTACCGGCATCATCATAGCCGCGGTAGCCGTATTGGAAGTCATTTCGGAAAGGGTTGATGCAAATATAACGATAGTAAGAACAATCAAAAGAGGTGACAGTGACCGGATTATCTCCATGTGGCTTCCCATCCAGCCGGCCAGACCGCTGGATTCTATAGTGCTTGCCAATGCCAGACCGCCTCCAAAAAGGAGAAGTACACCCCAGGGAATTTTGGTAGCCCATTCCCAGTCCATGGCGAATTTTCCTTTCTCCCAGCTTACAGGAATAACAAACAGAAGAACTGCCCCCAGGATTGCGATGGTTGAATCATCAATTGAAGCGGAGATATAAGGATTAATAAGGAAAGGGCGAGTTATCCACATCAAGGCGGTAAAAATAAACACGCCCATTACGGATATTTCGGCACGGGACCAGTTTCCCAGGGTCCGTAATTCTTTACGAATCAGCTGTTTGCCTCCGGGTATCTCTTTGAATCCCGGTTTAAAAATTGAAATTAAAACCAGCCAGGCTACAGGGATAAGAATCACAACCAGAGGAATGCCGAAAGACATCCATTTAACGAAACTGATTTGCATCTCCGGATACATTTCCTGTAACGCACTGATAAAGATAAGATTTGGCGGTGACCCGATTGGAGTTCCCAGTCCTCCTATGGTAGCCCCGAAAGCGATGCCAAGCATCAGAGCCAGACCGAAATTAAATTTGCCCCTGGAGGTCGGAATGGGTAAATCCTGTTTTTTAATCTCTTCAGTCACCAGATGGGATACTGAAAGGCCGATAGGCATCAAAGCTATAGCAGCGGCAGAGTTGGATATCCACAATGATAAAAAGGCAGACGAAGCCATGAATCCAAGTATAATCCTCCGGGGTCCCGTACCGATTAAATTCACAATTATCAAAGCCAATCTCTGGTGTAAATCCCAGCGGACGATAGACTGGGCGATTATAAAGCCGCCAAGAAAAAGTATGATGTTCTTGTTTGCATAAGGTATGGCTGCAGTTTGAGCATTTCCAAGTCCCAGCAAAGGAATAAAGATAAGAGGAAGAAGAGAAGTAACCGCCAGGGGCACCGCTTCTGTAATCCACCAGACAGCAATCCAGACTGCCGCTGCCAGGCAGCGCTGGGCGGCTGGCGGCATGTCTAAAGAAATTAGCAGAATACCAAGAAACAGCACCGGACCCAGCAGCAGGCCAATTTTCCCTTTTAAACTCCAACCTTCCGCTGATGTGCTGCCGGCAGTTGTATTATTTATTGACGTATTCATAATAGACAATCATTAACCCAACCTAATATTAGCACAATTAACAGACTGCGTACAGGTCAGGATGGGGGCATTGATTAGACCCGCTGGATGGTAATATAAGGAAGATACGGATAACCAAAAGAAAAAAGGCTTACCTCACGGTTGAGGTAAGCCTTGATTGAATAATTATCAGCCAAATTAATGGTGAGCCGCCTGGGGCTCGAACCCAGGACCACCTGATTAAAAGTCAGATGCTCTACCAACTGAGCTAGCGGCCCATATTAAAACTAAGGAAGTAACAAAATGTTACGAAGGAGATAAATCAGAATATCCGATTTTATTACCCTGCATCTGATTTTACCAGATGCGCCTGCGTAGCGCAAGCAATTAAATCATGCTTCTAGCCAAATTCAATGTTCTGTATTAAAATTGAGAGGTAGTTAGCGTTGTTGGATGGTAAAGGAGCTAAGGTGTCAGGCATTCTGGATAAAGTAGATAACCCCGAAATTTTAAAAAGTCTCTCCTACATCGAGTTGAATCAGCTTGCCCGGGAACTCCGGAGCGAGATAATAGAAAAAATTTCTCTGAACGGGGGACATCTGGCTTCCAGCCTGGGCGCCGTGGAGATAACCATCGCACTGCATCGTATTTTTAAGAGTCCCCAGGACAAGATAATCTGGGATGTCGGACACCAGAGCTATGCCCATAAGCTTTTAACCGGTCGAAGGGAACGTTTCTCAACCATCCGTCAGTACGGAGGACTATCCGGGTTTCCTTCACGAAATGAAAGTGAGTATGACGCTTTCACCACCGGACATGCCGGGACTTCCATATCTGCCGCTATGGGAATGGCTCTGGCCCGGGATTTGAGTAAGTCCAAATATGAAGTCGTGGCGGTTATCGGGGACGGCTCTCTGGGGACCGGACTGGCTTTTGAGGCCATTAATCATGCCGGACGTCAGGGCACCAAGCTAATCGTCATATTAAACGATAATGGAATGGCTATCTCTCCAACCCTGGGGGCCATGTCCTGGATATTAAACCAGGTCCGCACCGATGCAAGGTACGAATCAGCGAAAAACAGGGTTAAAAACGCCTTCGGCCGTCTGCCTTTTGGCGATACCGCTCTGAGATACAGCAAGCAGGCGAAGAGAGGTTTAGAGAGGGTGCTGCTACCCAGCGCTTTCTGGGAGCAAATGGGGTTCCTTTACCTTGGCCCGCTGGACGGTCACAACATCCGGGAACTGGAAGCAGCCCTAATCAGGGCGCGCGATTTTGAATCCAAACCGATAATAATTCATGCTCTGACCACCAAAGGGAAAGGCTATACGGCCGCTGAAAATAACGCTGTCAAATTTCACGGGATATCACCCAGCATCACCGTAAAGGAAAACGGCAGTTCCTCGTACAGCCAGATTTTTGGCGCGACTGTCGGGAACCTGATGCGGGAGAATGAAAAGGTTGTCGCTATCAGCGCTGCTATGATTGAGGGCACCGGACTGGCGCCGGTGGCTGCCGAATTTCCTCACAGAGTCCTGGATGTGGGTATCTGCGAACAGCATGCGGTTACTCTTGCCGGAGGACTGGCCGCTCAGGGACTGATTCCCATCGTGGCCGTTTATTCCACCTTTTTGCAGCGGAGCTATGACCAGATTATTCACGATGTATGTCTTCAAAACCTGCCGGTAGTTTTTGCCGTTGACCGGGCCGGGATTGTCGGGGAAGACGGAGCTACTCACCAGGGTGCTTTCGACATCTCATATCTGGCCGGTATACCCAACATGGTAGTATCTGCCCCCAAAGACGAAAATGAATTGCAGCACCTGCTGTATACTGCTGTTAATGCAGGATGTCCTATGGCAGTGCGATATCCGCGGGGGCAAGGGGAAGGTGTGGTTCTCAGTCCCGAATTCCGGATGCTGGAAATAGGCAAGGGGGAAATCCTGAAGGAAGGCGCCGACCTGGCTATTCTGGCCATTGGCTCTATGGTTACTCCGGCTTTAAATGCGGCCAGGTGTCTGAGTGAAGAAGGGATAGATAGTGCAGTCGTCAATGCCCGTTTTGCCAAGCCTCTGGATTCCGAACTGGTGCTGGCAATGGCGCGGAAGACCCGCAGGCTGCTGACAGTGGAAGAAAACGCTCTTGCCGGCGGTTTCGGAAGCGCAGTTCTGGAGCTTCTGGCACAGGCCAGATTAAACGATGTGACGGTGGAATGCATCGGACTGCCCGACCGGTTCATCGAACACGGGAGTCCGGAAATTCTACATGAGAAATTCGAGCTTAATCCGGCCGGCATAGTCCGCCGTGTAAAAACCGCTTTTCCGGAACTGCTCATCAAGAAACCGCTCATTACACCCAAGTCCTCATAAATCAAACACCGGGCGGATTTTCCCTAAGCTCTAATCATAACCAGCATCATTTTAAACGGCTTTACGGCACTTAGAGCATGAGGCCGGTCAGCCGGCATGATGGTCATCTCGCCTTCTTTTACCCGAATGGTCCTCCCGGATATGGTAATGTCAGCTTCACCTTCGAATATATAGACCATCGCATCATAGGGTGCGGTATGTTCGCTCAGTCCCTGTCCCTCAGAGAAGGCAAAGAGGGTTACTGTACCGACATCCTTGTTAACCAGGGTGCGGCTGACCACCGAACCTTCCTGAAATTTCACCAGTTCGGACAGTCTGACTGCCTGAGCTTCGATATTACTACTGTCGGCCGGGTTTTGCTGCACCATATCAGAACCTCCCTGAATAAATTTCGCACACTGCGCTGGCTGATAACCGGTAATTGATTAAATCCGGTTATTTGAACTGCTTATGACGATAAAAACTCCAGAAAACGATTGCAGCCACGATGATAACTACAATAGCGGTTAACTGAGCCTGCTTTAGACCGAAAAGGACTATCACATTATCCCGCCAGAAAAAGACGATTATCTGACCCAGAGAATAGCCGATGACATAGATGAAGAAAATCATTCCCGCTTTCAATCTTTTCCGCAGGCTCCAGAGAATGCCGAACAGGACTACGTTGACAATTGCTGCATAAGCGGCTGCCGGATGGTAGGCGGTATCGTTCCGGGGGGCAAACGAATCCGGATGGGCATATATCACGCCCCAGGGCAAAGTAGTGGGATAACCGATGACATCCCCGTTAATGAAATTACCGATACGGCCGAAGAACTGGCCGATGACGGCAAAAACGGCAGCAACATCCAGGAATTTCCAGATTGAGAAATGCATCCGTCGGGCAAGTATGATGAGAACGATAACGACGGCAAAAATAGCTCCGTAAAAAGCCATTCCTCCTTCCCAGACTGCAATAATCCGCCAGGGTTCCCGGAGATAGGGTTCCAGGGGCTGCTGAATCAAATAGTAAAGCCTGGCGCCGGCAAACCCGGCGGGTATGGACCATAAGAGCACTGTTTCAAGCTGAGAATCCGGAATCCCCTTCCACCGGGCATAAGGCCAGGCTGCGAGCAGTCCGATAGCTATCCCGACCACATACATCAGTCCGTACCAGTGCACTGAAAGGGGCCCAATATTAAAAGCTACCGGGTCGATATCAATGACTATCATATCCTGTCCTGAATTGTTTCTCTAACCATATTTTATACGTTTCATGTCCGTAAAGACCGTTATATATTACGTTCCGGGACTGCTGCTATCATTGACTTTGAGTATACAACATGGTATATAGATAGGTAAATGAAAATAATTTTCAATTAGGCGGGTGAATGAACTTAACGAAAAGAAAAATCTTCAACCGCATCAAGGAAGGCGGTTACAAGCTGACCCCTCAACGGCAGGCGGTCGTGGATGCCATCGATTTAACCCACGAACGTTTTACCCCCGATGACATCTATGCCGCGATTCAGGGAAAATATCCCGACATAGGGCTGGTCACCATCTACCGCACATTGAACATTCTGGCCGAACTGGGACTGGTATGTGAAGTGCATACCGGTAAACGCCGGAGCTATGTGATGAGGCGGCCGCTGGGTCACCACCATCATCTGGTATGCCTTTACTGCGGAACGGTGGTTGATTTTACCAACTGTAATCTCGATGAATTAGAAGATAAGCTCTCCGGCGAGACCGGATTTAAAATCGAAGGGCATTTACTGGAATTTTCCGGCTGTTGCCGGGAATGCCTCAATAAATCCGAGGTGGCAAACAAGTTATGAGTACCGGCTGGACAGGTAAAAAATTATGCATGATAATTCCTCTATTATTGATTGTATTCACGGCGTCTGTTTCCTGTGTTGCCGAGCAGAATAATACGGAAAAAATCGGGGTGGCGGTTACCATACTACCCCAGGCGGAGTTTGTCAGGGCAGTGGGTGGAGATAAAGTGGACGTAACGGTGATAATACCCCCGGGAGCCAGTCCCCATACTTTCGAACCTTCCCCAACCCAGATGACTGCACTGGCCGAGGCCAGGCTATATTTTCAACTGGGTTCCGGATTGGGTTTCGAACTGGCGTGGATGGACAGATTTATTTCTTTGAATGAGGACATGCAGGTCGTCAACAATTCTCAGGATATTGAGCTGATTACAGTAGAGGCCCATGAGCATGACGAACAGGCAGAGGAAGAATATCCCGCGGGTACGGACCCTCACATCTGGCTTTCACCCAGGAACGCCGGGATAATGGTGAGCCAAATTTGCCGGGAACTGGTACGCATTGATCCTGAGAATGAGGATTATTATTGTGAAAACAGGGACAACTACCTTGAAAGGCTTGACGTTCTGGACAAAGAAATCAGGGACAACTTTAAGGGCGTTGAAAACCGGCAGTTCATCGTGTTTCATCCGGCGTGGGGCTATTTCGCCCGCGATTATGGTCTTTCAGAAATACCTGTTGAGGTCGAAGGAAAAGAACCTACGATTCAGGAGCTAACCGGTCTGATATCTTAAGATCGGAAGAGCACACGTCTGAACTCCAGTCACCGCTCATTATC
>CAZIQW010000123.1:0-6979 GCA_964541585.1 uncultured Dehalococcoidales bacterium
GAGACCGGTGTGGAAGTGTATATCTTTCAGACTGAAACCGGAGCCGTTGTCGGACACCGTTACTTTTACCCGGTTACTGCCGAATTCAAGGCTGACGTTAGCAGTGCAGTCACCGGCATGTTTTCGGGCGTTATTCAGGGCTTCCTGCACGATGCGGAATAGCCCTAGCTTGACTGCTTCGGACAGCTTCCGCTCTTTTCCTACTACATTCATCTCCACGGTGATTTGCCTGAGCTTGTTGATATCTTCCGCTGTTTGCTCCAGGGCTGCCCGCAGCCCCAGATGCTCCAGCACCCCCGGCCTCAGTTCATGGCTGTAGCGGCGAACGTCATCCACCGCCCTGCCGGCATCTCTTTCCAGATGTTCCAGCTTCTTCAGTATCGCCGGGTCGTCGATTTTCCCTGAATGCAGCAGGGAGTCCAGCTGCATTTTGAGGATAGAGAGATACTGGGCGGTATCATCATGCAGCTCGTAAGCTATCCGTTTCCTTTCCTCTTCCTGTACCCGGGTAATCTTCTGGGCGTAAGCTTTTAATTCCTGCTCCATGTTCTTGCGCTCGGAGATATCGGTCATTAACGCCAGAACTGCCGGTTTACCTTCCCAGGTTATTAACATCGCGTTGTAGAATATCCACCGGATATCGCCGTCTTTGTGCAGCATCCTGAACTCATTGGAGGAGGAGACTTTTCCCCCATGGATTCGCTGTAAGTATTTCCCAATAATCATTTTCCGGTCATCCGGGTGGACAAATTCAGCAATTGACATGGAATTCAGCTCCCGGGGTGAATAACCGGATATTTCCAGGGCTTTAGGGTTAAAGAACCTGATCATCTCATCCTGAAAAACAACTACAGCTTCGTTAGCATTTTCCACCAGGAGTCGGTATTTTTCCTCGCTCTGTGCCAGTTCCCGGGTCCGCTCGTTTACCCTGGCTTCCAGTTCTCCCTGATATCTGGCGAGGGCTTCTTCCGTCTTCTTGCGCTTGGTGATGTCCCGGAATAGTACCGCGACCTGGTCCGGGGCGGGTCTAAAGAGAAAATTTTCATGGTACTGATTGAGGAATTCATCATAAGCCTCATAGCGCTCCGGCTCACCGGTAGCCGCTACCTTGACGTATAGCTGTAACAGATTTTCCTTAAAGTTGGGAATAACTTCACGGGCGGTCCTGCCAATTATCTGTTCCCGTTTTATTCCGGTAATCGTCTCACAGGCAGGGTTGGCCTCCAGATAACGAAGGTCGATGGGTTTGCCCTTATCAGAGTAGATTATTTGAGTCAGGATGAATCCTTCTAACAGGGAATCAAACAGGCCACGGTATTTCTGCTCGCTTTCCTTGAGGGATTCCTCGGCCATTCTGCGTTTGGTAATATTATAAGCGACATAAGCAAATCGTGGCTGCCCACCAAGCGGAGTCCCGAGATAAGTGACTGTGACCAACAAATACGTCTTATATCCATTTCCCTCATCGAGGTACTCGAAGTTAACCGGCTTGTGTGTTTCCAGACTTGTTTTAAAGCGGTTAATCCATTTCAGAAAGACTTCCGGGGGCGTACCTGTTTCGGAAGTTAACCTGTTCCGTAATGTCTCGGGGGTCACTCCCAGGTATTCAGCAGTCACCTGGTTACCAAGAATGTGTCTGATTGTAGTGTCATCCACTATTTCGACAATGCCTCTCATGGCTCCCGGGCTGTTGAAGAAGCTTGAAAAAAGAAATTCATTCTCCCTGAGAGTTTGCTCCATTTTCTTGCAATCGCTGATGTCCTGCCAGTAGATTGCGAGGCCTTCCCGGTAAGGATAAACCCGCATGCTGAACCATTGTTCGGAGAAGATGCTTCTGGTTTCCAGTTCCTGGAACTGCCTTTCTGTCATCGCTTTGCGGTATTTGGACTCCAGCTCGGTTCCCAGGAGGTGGGGATGCAGCTCCCAGATATTCTTACCGACCAGGTCTTCCGGCTGGAGGTTTACCAGGCTGGCTGCACGCTTATTAACATAGGTATAACACCAGTTACAGTCCAGAGTAAAGAAACCTTCATTAATGCTCTCCAGGATTTCCGAGACGGCGTCTAACTGGCTGTTGGTTTGGTTCTTTGCGGTATTATCCTGCATCCTCTGACCACCCTGCACCAGGTATTAATTCGGGGAAGTGGTTAATCCCTAAAATAATAATATTATGTCTACGAATAGTACCCATTGTACTACTTCATCCGCTGCAGGTCAAAGAATCGGATTAAATTCCCGTCAGTATTTTAGGGTCGTGCTTTAAAATTTCGGTGAAGTTCATCGAGGTTGAATTCAGTTGTGTTGTTTGCGGTGTCAATCAATTCTGGTGCGCAGTCAGGCTGACAAAAAACCGGCCAGACGGCCGGTTTTTTCCACATCCAGGGTACACTATTTAGCTGCTGGAACATTCCTCGTTGTGGTTCCGGGCTCCCTGTCTCTTTTCGGGTCGATAACAATTGAACCGGCACCGAAATTGTCCGGGGGAAGCCGTTTTTAATGCCTGAATTATCGCATGGTCCCGTAGCTGAGTTAATCATTATTATCGGGCGATTATAAAAGGCGAAACTTTGGTACTTCTAATGGTGCTCCTCGGCTTCAGCCTTATCGGCCTCGGCTTTTGTCTTATGCACGGTCTTATCCGGGTGGTTGGGAGGAGCGTACAGAGTATACAGTTTCATGGCTGTAGTCTGTGAAGCATTGATTACATTATGATAGGTGCCTGCCGGGACTATCACTGCATCGCCGTCTTTTGCCCCTGCTCGATGCGGAAGAACTGGTCGACATTGTTATGCACTTCATTGCCTATTTCTTCACCGGGCTGTAAGCACATCAACACGAGCTGTATATTTTTGCCGGTAAATAATACCTGTCTGAAATAGTTGTTTTCCAGAGTCTGTTCTTCAATCGGTCCTGCGTAGCCTGTCATTGTAGCGCCTCCTTCTATCGTTTAAGTTAAGAAAAGTTTAGTACTGATTACATTATATAGATTCAAAAGGTCTTCTACAATGAGTTGACTAACGACAACCGGCATAACATGGCAACTGCAAGCAGGGGTTTCATAATCTTTTTTCATAGAGAATCTGGTCGTCACCGGGAGAATAATAATCGGCAATCCGGCAGACCATCTTGTATCCCATTCCCCGGTAGAAGCGGTTGGTCCGGTCATAGTCCGGTGTCGAGGAAGTTTCCAGGATTATCAGCTTGCCTCCGGCCTCTTTTATATTATTTTCAGCTTTGACCATTAATTCTCGGCCTGTACCTTTGCCCTGGTGCTCCCGTGCTACGGCTATCCAGTATAAGTCCCAGGTGCTTTGCGTCATGGAATTATGCCCGTAGCAAACATAGCCGGCGAGACCTGATTCCAGTTCACCCACCAGGACGTAGTAACCTGAATTGGCCGGGTCATGCAAATAGGCATCTATTACCTCTTCGGCTACGGCCAGGTCCCGGGAATCAAATTCCGGGGTATTCAGTAGAATTTGCATTATGGCAGGTTTATCTTCAGCATTCATAGCGCGGATTATCATCTGTTTTTTCTCCTTTTAGAGCAAGACGGATTATTTTTTCGATAAACCGGCTGTAGGTCATACCGGCAGCGGTAACCTGGCGTGCGGCGCCGCTGTCAGGGGAAATATCGGGGTTGGGGTTTACCTCCAGCACTTTAAAGTTACCTTCACTGTCCTGCCGGAAATCCACCCGGGCGTATCCGCGGCAACCGGTCAGCTTGAAAGTCTTCCGGGCGATCCCGGAGATTTTCTCCCGCTCATTCAGACTGATTTGGGCCGGGCAGGTCGCCTTTGTGTTCTTATAATAGAGGCTGTTTTCTTCCCATTTAGCCTCAAAAGTGAGAATCCGGGGCTTATCCGGAGGCAGGGTATAAACAATCTCGGATATAGCCGGTACGGTTAGACGGCTGTTTCCTGTTACAATGACATTGAATTCCCGGCCGTCTATAAATTCCTCAACCAGCGCTTTGCCGCCAAAATGATGGCTTATTTTTTGTACCTGGTTTTCCAGAGAAGCAAAATCATGAACCACGCTTTCCTCGGACAGTCCATGACTGGCATCTTCAGCCAGCGGTTTAACAATGCAGGGAAAACCCAGGTGAAAGGAGGAAATTGTAGATGGAGTTAAAATTTGCTGTCCGGGGGTGGGGATTCCGGAAGCGGCTAATAGTCCTCTGGTTCTTACCTTATCCAGAGACAGTTTCAGAGCCGAGGATGAACAGCCGGTAAAGGGTATTTTTAACTCCTCAAGAATACGGGCCAGTTCGCCTTCAGTCTCCGGGCGTCCGTCAAAGCCTTCAAAGAGATTAAATATCACATCTATGTTTTGCAGTGTTTTTAGTCTTTCTTCGGCTTCTTTCAGGGGAGGATGGAGAGGTACAGTTACAACCGGGTATCCTGATTCCGCCAGAGCAGCACAGACCGCCCGGACTTCATCCAGAACGCCGAGCTCTGCTTTCGATTCGCCCAGCGTGTAGTAGCGGTCCGGTTCGGGTTCATTATAAATAACAGCAACTTTCATAAACATTCATTGTGGGGGAAAGGGAGAAAATTCCAAATTCAAAATACAAAAATCGAATTGAGATTTAAAACCGATATCTCCTCAAAGCAGCATCCAGAATCGCACCTATCAGTTCATTGTAATCGATACCAGCCAGTCTGGCCATAATAATTAAATCACTACTCCGGGGATTCAGGCCGGCTAAAGGATTTACTTCCAGGAAGTAGGCAGTCCCGTCCGGGCTAATCCGGTAATCTATCCTGGCAAAATCTCGGCATTGAAGAGCCTTAAATACCTTGAGGCTGGATTCTTGAATCTGTTGAATAGTCTTGTTTTCCAGTTTGGCGGGGCATTCATAGTCTACCAGGTTCTCGTAGTCCCGTTTAACTTCCAGCGAATAAACAAAACGGGGATTCCGGTCCCGAGGAATAATGCGCATTATACCCACAAATCCGGGCGGACTGTTTCCCAATATACCCACGGTTATCTCTTCGCCGTCAATGAATTCTTCAATCATAACCGGCTGCCGGTATCTTTGTAAAAGGGAAGTGACTGCCGATTGCATCTCGGCCGGTTCGCACACCAGAGAATTTAGACGGATGCCTTTGCTGGAACCTTCCCAGACCGGTTTGACAAAAGCCGGATAAGGCAGGGAGTCCCAATCGAAATGCTTTAACTGTTCCTCCTGGACTACATGCCACTCCGGTGTAGGAATTCCTTCCCGGGAAATAATCTTCTTGGTCAGGTGTTTATCCAGGCAGACAGCCAGACACTGGGGATCGGCCCCGGAGTAGGGAATATCCAGCATCTCCAGGACTGAAGGGACCTGCGCCTCGCGGCTCCGGTAATCCCCCAGCCCTTCGGAGATGTTGAATACAAAATCTATCTTTTCTCTGAGGATATGATTCAGAAATTCCCGGCCCCCTCCCAGTTTTATTATCGTATGCCCCCTGGCTTCGATAGCCGACCGGAGGGCTTCGACTGTTTCGATGGAATCATATTCCTCAAGCGTGTCTTCCGGTTGTACCCTTTTATACTCCTCCTCACTTTGTGAATGAGATTTCTCTTTCAGTTTCCGTTCACCCTGTGAAGGAGAATTGAGGTGAGGGTCAGCCGCAACAGACTCCTTAAGATCGTATGAGAGCCCTATCTTCATTGATGATT
Organism: uncultured Dehalococcoidales bacterium; assembly: GCA_964541585.1. Taxonomy (GTDB): domain Bacteria; phylum Chloroflexota; class Dehalococcoidia; order Dehalococcoidales; family UBA3254; genus CAZIQW01. The sequence goes on from CAZIQW010000123.1 coordinate 5,671, forward strand.
GCTTCTTCCATCTGAGGCTCTACTCCAATCCCGGCAGTAACACCTGACCCCGGATTACGGAAGGTAATAATACGGCCCTGATAGTTCCTCAGTATTAAACGTTCTTTAGTATGAGATAATACGTAATCCGGCTGCAGTGGGACCTTGCCTCCCCCGGAAGGGAGGTCTATCATAAAGGCGGGTATAGCCAGACCTGAAGTATAGCCGCGCATACCCTGGATAATGTTGATACCGGTTTCCACCGGTGTCCGCAAATGTTCGGTGCCCCGGACCTCATCGCACTGGAACAGATAGTAAGGGCGTACCTTGCTTTTTAACAAACTTTGAGAGAGCTTAAGCTGGGTTCTCACGCTATCGTTTATGCCGCGAAGCAGGACGGTTTGATTATTTACCGGGATGCCCGCCCTTAGTAACCGGTCACAGGCTCTGGCGGCTTCCGGAGTGACTTCATTCGGGTGGTTGAAGTGGGTGTTAAACCATATCGGGCCATAATTGGACAGCATATTGCACAGTTCATCATCTATACGCTGCGGTAATACCACAGGATACCTTGAGCCAATGCGGATTATTTCCACATGTTCAATTTTCCTCAACCGGGACAGGACTTTTTCCAGCTGATTTGTTGAAAGAGTCAGGACGTCTCCACCGGAGAGGATGACGTCTCTTACCCTGGGATTGTTACGGATATAGTCCAGCATGAGTTCGATTTCTTCCATTTTGCGTATCCATCCTCCATGCTGCCATTCTCTTTTCCGGGTGCAGTGACGGCAGAACATGGGACAGATATCTGTGAGAACCATAAGGACTCTATCCGGGTAACGGTGAATTAGTCCGGGAACAACTGAATCTCTCTGCTCTTCCAGAGGGTCGTCTTCACCCATATCGGCCATAGTGATTTCTTCAAAACAAGGTATGGCCTGCTTTATAATGGGGTCATTCGGGTCCTCTGGATGAATTAAAGAGAGATAGTAAGGAGTTACAGAAAAGGGGTATTTGCTGATAACCAGTTCGATTTCTGATTGCTGCCTGGGGGAAAGGGGAATGTACATGGTTAATTCTTTAACCTTGGTAATGCGATGGCGAAATTGCCACTTCCAGTCGTTCCAGTCTTTTTCGGAGATGTTACTAAAATACTTTTCTTTGATTGTTGGGTTGTCAATGCTGGGAGGCTCTTCTTCCTCCTCAACCCCCTTGACACATAATGAAAGTTCGCTTTCGGGTTGTACCAAAGACGCCGCTTTGATAGATGATGATACTGTCACTTTATCTCCTCATTTACCTTTTTATTTTGTATGCCAGATATTCATTA
>CAZIQW010000124.1:0-5402 GCA_964541585.1 uncultured Dehalococcoidales bacterium
ATTTCATCCGGGTTTTACCCGGACAGAAGAGCGTGATGCCGGTGCAGGCATGTCTGTATCTGGCCAAAAAGCAGGCAGCCCAAAATGTGCATAACATTGTCATTGCTGAAGAAGGTGCGGAATTACATATCATTACAGGCTGCGCTACGGCGCCCCGCCATGATCCCGGTCTGCATCTGGGTGTCTCGGAATTTTATATCAAAAAGGGAGCCAGGGTTACTTTCACCATGATACATAACTGGAACCCGGAGGTGGCTGTCCGGCCGCGTACAGGAGTGTTTGTAGAGGAAAATGGCCTCTATCTTAGCAACTACGTAATGATGAAGCCGGTGGGCTCTCTTCAGATGAATCCGACTGCCTGGTGTACAGGCGATAATTCAGTGGTCCGCTTCAATAGCATTCTGGTAGCGGCCCAGGGTTCCAATCTGGATATCGGTTCACGGACCATTCTTAACGCAAAAGGCTGTAAGACTGAAATGATTTCCCGTGCCATAACTACCGGCGGTGAGATAACTGCCCGGGGTTATATTGAAGGTAATGCCCCGGACGTAAAGGGCCATCTGGAATGCCGGGGTCTAATTATGGGCGAAAAAGGCGTGATTTATGCTATTCCCGAACTCAAAGGTACCCTGGCGGGGATTGATTTATCACATGAAGCGGCAGTGGGCAAGATAGCTGAAGAAGAGGTGGAATATCTTATGGCACGCGGGCTGACCCGGACGGAAGCCACGGCTACTATCGTGCGTGGATTCTTGAGAGTAGATATCGATGGCCTGCCGCCGATGCTCAATGCGGAACTCAAAAAAGCAGTTGAAGCCAGCGAACGGGACCTGATGTAGGTTTCCATTATACATCCCTTAAGTAATCAACGCTTTGATCTTTCCCCTATTTTACCCTGTATATCCTGGATAGTATGCTAAACTTATCCGGAGGAACCTCAGGGAAACAGATTATGGATTCCAGACAGTGGCACATTCTGGCTCAGGGGAGACTGAAGGGAGTGTGCCAGAGCAGTCAGAGTTCCTGAGCCTTCTTTTAGATGCGGGGTAATCCGGGCGAGGAAACAGGATACAATAATCAAACATGTTCCCAATACGCAATTTGAGATTTACCGGATTATTGCATCTTTCCGTGCGCTCTCCTGGATCAATGGACGGGCGCTTTCTCTCTGGTCTGGTTTCTGGTACTCCAGATAAAGATACCGCAAATAATAGTGACTACAACGATGGCTATACCCATAATGCCGAAGCTGGTAGCATATCCTAGCTGGACGGTAAGATACCCAACCAGGGGGGTTAAGATGCCGTTGCCCTCCTGACTGGAAAAATAATAGATGCCGAACATGGTCGATCTTCGTTTCTGGCTGGCATTGCTGATGATATATGATTCAGTAGCTGGCATCCTGGTGGAGTTAAGGACACCCCAGACCAACAAGACCAGGATGATGCCTGCGGCATATGGCGCCCAGGTCAGTAAAAAAACGACGGGACCGGTGGCCAGACAGACCATTATCAGGGTGGGGACAGTGCCGATGCGGTCGGAAAGGTATCCTCCAATTGGGCTGGCCCAAACTCCACTGGCACTGAAAACAGCATATATCACGGCAGCGGTGGCTGCCGAGACTCCATAGGTGTCATGGATAAATAGCGTGATAAAAGATGCCGTAGACATACCGAGGGCTCCTACGGCAGAAGATAGAAGGATTACCAGAACGATGGAACGTACACGGCTTTGCGGCTGGGAGGGATCGGTGGCTTGCACCGACGTCGGCCTGGCCTTCTGGATAATCGAGCGGCTGATTACCAGGAAAAAAATAATTCCGAAGATTAGGACCGGGATGCCTATAGTGATAAATGCACCCCGCCATCCCCAGATAGTAGCTATGCCTGCGGCGATAAGGGGTCCTACCAGAAAAGCCGAGGTTCCTCCCATAAGATGAAAACCAAAAGCCTTGCCGCGGACCTCCGGAGGTACCGAAGCAGCCAAAAGTGGTGGAGCGGAAGGGTGATATCCTCCTGAGGCTATACCCATGAAGACCAGAAAAACAAGCATCAGGATGTAGCTGTTGGAAAGACCTATCAGGAGGCCTGCTAAACCTGTGCCGGCAATGCTGATGGTAATCATTATCCGGGGACCGATACGGTCGGCCAGGAACCCACCTGGCAATTGAGAAATTCCGGCAGACAGGCTGTAAGCAGCGACTACGAAGCCGGCCTGCGTATTGTCCAGGCCGAATTCGTTTCTTATCAGAGGTAATAGTGGAATAAGCAGTACACCGGCAAGGTGATTGCAAAAATGTGCCAGGACAAAGCTAAAGCGGAATCCGGAAAAAACAGAACGCAAGTCTATCTTTTTTATCTCAGTCTCCCCTGCAAGCCGTTAGAAATAGTTAAAGTGTAATGAAGTATATGATACACCAGAATTAATCAAATATCCATACTTTGGGGATGAGATTCACGGACATTATTTTTGTGGTACAAGGTATCAGCGGTATCGGTAAAGCGGCAACTACATGGCTGTAAAGTGGTGATTAAAATTATTCCTGAAGGCACGTCTTTCCTGAAACAGGAAAGCAGTAACTGGAAATTGGAAAACTCTTCTTGGCTCCTATGTATAATGAAAGTATGATAGCTCAATAATGAGAAAATATCCATGGCTGGTGGAAGTAAGGGGGGACAAATGTTTGTCATTGCCAGTAATATTACGACACGGGATCCTCAGGTATTCAGAATATTCCGCCACCGAAACTCCGGATGCGAGAAAGGGGAAACGAACGCATATCTGGCTATCCAGGGTTTGGTAGAGTCCTGTGTAAAAGCAGGGTCAGACTCTCTGGAAATTAACCTTCAGCAGCATTTCGATAATCCGGAAGACATGGAATTCGCGGTAAAAGCAGTGCAACAGGTTACCGACCACCAGCTTTGCTTAAGCTGCAATAAAGCAGATACTCTGGAAGCGGGACTCAAAACCTGTGAGCGTTCACCCATCGTGAACTATGTGACTGTAGATACTTCCCGGCTTAAAAAAATATTACCCCTGGCTGTCAAATATAAGACCGAAGTGGTCCTGGTGGTCAGCGATCCGGCTGTCCCCGGAGATGCCCGGCAAATGCTGGAAAGGGCTGCAATCCTGGTGGGGGCTGTTAACGGGGAAGGTATTCCTAATGAGCGTATTATTCTGGACCCGGGAATTTTCCATATCACTAAGGAGCCGGGACAGCACCATCTGGCGGATATTATGGAGTTTTTACGGGCGGTACCGGAAACCTTTGAGCCGCCAGTGAGAACTACCTGCTGGATTAGCAATAGCTCGGCTGGCGCTCCTCCAAGATTACGCCCCGTGATAGAAAATACTTTATTAGCCTTACTTTCCGGAGCTGGTCTTTCTTCTGTGTTCATAGATGTTTTAAGACGTGAGAATAGACGCACAATCCGTTTGATGAAAATATTTAATAACGAAGAAATCTACGCTGACGGTGATTTATCCTTATCGGCGGTGTAATATGAATATTTATGGAGAACATCCTGTTTTCAGAGACAGGTCTGATGCCGGGAAACGTCTGGCAGAGCAACTATCCGGTTACAGGGGCAGGGATGTGGTGGTTTATGCTATCCCACGAGGAGGAGTGCCTGTGGCGATGGAGATTGCAGCCGGTCTGAAGGCGTCTCTGGATATAGTCATTGTCCGTAAGGTGCCAGTTCCTGATGAACCCGAGGCGGGATTTGGCGCCATAACTGAAGACGGTACCCTGGTATTGAATGAACCGATGGTGAAACGCCTGGGCCTGGATAGGGATGAAATTGAAAACCAGGCGGATGCTGTTCGCGCCGAAATTATGCGGCGCAGTATGCTTTATCGCAGAAAAATACTGCCTAGTCCGGTAAAGGGGAAAACAGCCATTATCGTTGACGATGGTCTGGCTTCAGGGTACACCATGCTGGCGGCTATCCGTTCTCTGCGAAATCGGAAAGCCGTGGAGGTGGTGGTGGCCGTACCGGTAGCTTCCAGAACCGCCTTTGAGCTGGTCAAATCCGACGTAGAGAATCTGGTCTGTCTCATAATTGCCCGGACCGCCTGGTTTGCTGTCGCCGGCTTTTATCAGAACTGGCATGATTTGAATGATGAAGAGGTCAGCCAGTACCTTGAAACCTGGCGAGTGAGGGATGAACAGTCAATTATCAGTTAAAAGCTCCAGGTTCAAAGTCCCTATCATCCTATCCCAGGATTTTAAAACTTAAGCTTTATACTTTCCCTCCCGCTTGCTTTTCTTAGCTGCCCTGACCGGGGTTTTAGGCGCCTGATACTGCGTGGTCTGTTCTCCATCACGGCCGGCGAAAGAATAGAACTTTAACTTGTTGGCCATGTCCCTGAGGCACCTGTCTACTTTGTAATTAACAGTATCCTCGGGATAACCGCCGCCATCCTGACGGGTACCTGCCTCAACGCCGGTTAGAATCTGGATACCCTCGTCTATAGTACTGATTGCCCAGACATGGAATTGTCCTTTCTTGATTGCCTCTACCACTTCATCCCGGAGCATCAGATGTTTCAAATTCTTGGCCGGCATCATTACACCCTGCTCTCCGGTCAATCCTTTGGCCCGGCAGACTTCAAAAAATCCTTCTATCTTCTGATTAATCCCGCCGATAGGCTGGATTTCGCCTTTCTGGTTAACGGACCCTGTGACGGCGATACTCTGTTTAATGGGTATCTCTGAGAGACTGGAAAGCAGGGCATAGAGTTCTGTAGATGAGGCGCTGTCTCCCTCTACCCCTTCGTATGATTGCTCGAAGCAAAGACTGGCGGAAAGGGACAGCGGATATTCCTGAGCGTATTTCCATCCCATGTACCCGCTGAGAATCATCACGCCTTTGTCATGAATCCGGCCGCTCATTTGTGATTCCCGTTCGATATTGATGACGCCGTTTCGTCCCAGGTAGGTGCGGCAGGTAATCCGGGAAGGCTTACCGAAAGATATATCTCCAAGGCTGTAAACGCTCAGCCCGTTCACCTGGCCGACGACTGCGCCCTCCGTATCTATCATAATCGTTCCCCGGGTAATCATTTCTCTCAGGCGTTCATCCGGCAGATTATGGCGGTAGCGCCGCTCTTCAACAGCTTTATCTACGTGTTTGGCAACGACATATTCGGAGTTGTCTTGACGCGCCCAGTATTCGGATTCCTCAACTATTTCCTTAATTTGCGAAAAACGGGTGGAAATCTTCTCCTGGTCGGAAACCAGTCTGGATGCGTAATCTACCACTTTGGCGACGCCGGTAGGGTCGAAGTGCCGTATCTGGCAGTCTTCGCAGCAGCCGCAAATAAAAGCGGCAAAACCAATAATATTATCGTCATTCCGGTCTACCTGATGTACTCCGCGCTCGGCTGGATCGGCACGCCGT
>CAZIQW010000124.1:5412-6954 GCA_964541585.1 uncultured Dehalococcoidales bacterium
GAATATCTCGAAGAAGTCCTCATCATAGGCTGCAAGTAACTGGTATAGCATAGCATCGCCGATAAGGATAACCTTGACATCTATGGGCATGGGCTGAGGTCTCAGACCAACCGGTACAAAAAGACCGAGCTGTTCGGTAGGCTCCTCAATACGGGCTTCCTTATCTTTGATGGTTCTTTTTAGAGTTGGCCAGACAGCAGGATTCATCAATACATCCAGAGCGCTGAGCAATAAATATCCGCCGTTAGCTTTTTGAAGTGACCCCGGCTTCAACATGGTATGGTCGCTGAGATATCCGCCGAAAAGGAAACGCCTCTCAATCTTACCGAACAGGTTCATATAATTAGGGTTGGACTCGGTGATAACCGGCGGCCCCTTGGCATCGCTGTTATCGACAAAAATATTGACCTGGAAGGGAAGGAACGGGTCGCCTTTCATTGCCAGTTGCGGCGACATGGCCATCATTTGTGGAAGCTGCTGCTGCTGTTCTGGTGATAGCTTGAAAATGGCCAGGTTTTCCAGAACATAGTTTTTCAGGTCAGCCAGATATTTGATTATATTCTGCGAATCCTGGTAGTCTTTATTTAGATCACTGAAAAGTCGGGATACAGTGTACTCAGCAACGGCTCTGTCCATACCCTTGATTTTTTCTGATGTTTTTCTTTCTGTATCGCGGGTTTTTTCAAAGGCTTCCTGGAGTTTGGCTATCAGTTCAGCACGACGGCTGTCTATCTGTTTTCGAGTTTCTTCATCCAGTGACAGATAAGCCTCTTCCTGCATGGGTTTGCCGTCAACCAGAGGGATGATAGCCGGTCCCATGGCGGTCATCTGAAGCATAAAGCCGGCTTCCCTCGCCTCCTGGCTGATTTCCTCAAATACTTGCTGCTGCTGGGATTGAGCTTCCTGTACGGTGTTTTTTGCCTGGGTCTTATATTCTTCACTGGAAAAGGCCTTTACCATCTCTTCTTTAAGTTGTTCCAATAGTCTGTTCATATTTTCCTTAAAGACTTTCCCTTTGCCCTGGGGCAGGCTGACAATCTGGGGTTTATCGGTCTCACTGAAATTATATAAATAGCACCAGTCATTCGGGCTGTAGGCTCCTTCAGCCAGTCTTCTATCAACCATCTTGTTAACATAGGTCTTGACGATAGAAGTTTTCCCGGTACCGGAAAGGCCGGCGACGTAGATGTTATAGCCCTTATTTTTCATAGACAGGCCGAATTCAATTCCCCGGATTGCCCTGTCCTGGCCGATAAATTCGCGGAGTGGAGCCAGTTCCTTGGTGCACTTAAATTTAAATACGCCGGGGTTGCATTCGGTCCTTAATTGTTCTACCGGCACCTCATATTGCTTTATATCCATCTTATCCTCCATGACTTCATTTATTAACCGGTTTATTGTAATTTCCGTAATCACCCGCCGGACTTAAACGGCGTAGACATAACTTGCGGTAAATTCAAGCCCATATATTTCAGGTTATTACGTGTTAAGCAGATCGGAAGAGCGTCGTGTAGGGAAAGAGTGTAGGATTGGGGGGGGGGG